>JAPKFC010000001.1 GCA_028821785.1 Candidatus Poseidoniaceae archaeon
GCCTATGAGTGGATATGATGGATTAGATCAGTTTTTCAAGATTAATGTTCCAACTGGTACTGAAAGGTTAGAGGTGGATTTGTTTGATGGTGTCGGAGAAGCTGAATTATTCATGAGGCATGAAAACGCTCCTACTCCTACTACTTTTGATATCAATTCTAACGCACCTGGAGCAGGGGATAAGATTGGATTCAATGATCCGACACCTGGTGTTTGGTATATTTTATTAGATTCAGAATATGTATTCAGTGGAGTAAGTATTGTAGCAGACTTCAAAGCTAGATATGTTTGGACATATGATGGTACACCGATTGAATTATTCAATAATGAAGAGATTGCAGGAATTGAAGCGCCTAAGGGTGAGGAATTATTTTTCTTCCTAGAAATTGAAAACCCTGGTGAATATTTAGAAATCTCAACTTATGGTGGCGACGGAATACTAAACTTTGAAGTTGAAGGTCAAACTTACTCTATTGATTTCGGTGATTTTGAATTCGATTTTGATTTTGGTGATGAAGAAGGGCGGCAAAGACCTAACGGCAATCAAGGCAATGGGATGGACTTCACCTCTGAAGATATATTTGTAGAATCCAATGGAGATGGAACATCGCAAAGCATAATGATTTGGAATCCTTCAAATGGACGATTTGATATCACTTTATTTGCAGTCTCAGATATTAGTGATGTATCTATTATTGCAACTTGGGTGGAATCTGAATTACCTCCAATTGACCCACCGATTGACGAACCAATTGAAGTAGAATCATGTAAAGAGTCTGCAGAGATTATCTTTAGAGAAGTTGATACAAATGGAGACGGAGTCGTTTCTCTAAGAGAATTTGAAGTTGTAGACGGAGATTCAGGAGAAACTAATTTTGATGATGTAGATATTAATTCAGATGGTGAAATTGAATTTGCAGAAGTTGTACAAGAAATTTGTAGTTGCGATAATGAATTAGACAATAATTTCGAACAATTAACAGATGGAGACTTTAGAGTTTCAATGGAAGATTTCAGTTCATTGGTATGGGTTAATCAAAATAACTTCCTAACTATGGATGTTAATGATGATGGATTTATTGACTTTGAAGAGCTTGAACTCGCATCATTATTGTGTGAAACAACATTTAATGCATTTGATAGTGATGGAGATGGAGTTGTAGATGAAAAAGATGCATTCCCTGACGACCCTAAGGAGTCAATAGATAGCGATGGAGATGGCGTTGGTGATAATGCAGATTTCGCACCGAGTGTCGCTAATGACTTGCTATATGCAACTGGTGGAGCAGTTTTACTGGTTCTTGCAGGATTATTGCTATTCTTCCTAAAGGGTGGCATGGGTGGTGATGGATTAGTATCTGGAACAAATCAACACTGGGATGATGATCGTCATAGTGCAATGCAAGATGAAATGCTAGGATTGAATGATTCTATGGACAAAGAAATTCCCCGACTTGATGGAGTTGATTCAGCAGATCCATTTTCACAGCCGATAGATCCGGTAGTTACAACGCCGTTTGGAGAACAACCTACAAGTTTTGAGCCACAAACATCTGCTGCCCAAAACACCGCAGCATCAGAAGCCTCAAGTGAATTATTAGGAACCGGTTCGCAGCAAGCACCGCAGAATATGACTGAGATCTCGGAAGTGTTGGATGACTTATTCGATTGAAGATATTTCATTGTAGGCGTTTTCCGCCAATACGAAGTTCAGTCTTCAATGGCATTTGCTGTTCCCATGCAAACTCTTTGACAATTCTCCAGCCCTTTTCAGAACCTTCATAATCTTTGACTTCAATAATTTTATTTCTTGTATTTGCCTTGAATGCAGCAACTGGTTCAGCATTCTTGAATACCAGGTATGCGGAACCAAATCCAAACTTTTCTTTCAATATACCTGCGAAATATGGTGCGATTGGGTCACTAGGAGGTAGAACGAAATCACGAATCGGAGGGATTTTATTTGACTTTTCAAGAAGTTCTTTACGACCCCAGCATACTTCATGTAAGTCTTCAATTAGGAACCCTTTGATTAGAGTTCCATCCTCTTCAAAGGAATTCAGAATCGCTTTCAATTCTTCCGGCTTGAATGGAGTCCCTGCTAAACGTAGCAACTGTTTCAGTGTAATCACTGGGTATTCAGCGACAAGTTTACGCAAATATTCTCTACGCAGTTCAACACGATCGACATCATCTCTTCGAGTAACAGTTCTATATCCACCTCTAAAGTCCTGAACGATATGACCTGATTTTACTAGTGGTTGCAATAATTTCCTAAATTGTGATTGTGTTAATGCATGTCTCTCTTTGAAGATTTTTGGGTCTGAATTGACAGAGAAGAATTCAATAATATCCCACAATTCTTCATCAGGAGGTAATCCTCTAATTGTCAACAAGTCTCTGAAGTGTTCGTATGTTGCCCAAACCTGATGGCCTCGCATATTGATTCCCTGGTGCAGGCGGTGTGCGCTAGCCATGCTCTTAAGGTCGACACGGTATACTGAAGCCCGCCCTCTTAATGCGAAATCATCTCTAACTTCAGGAACATTTCTCAGTGCATCAATTTCGTTCTCTAATCTTGAATCCTGGTGCAAGTTGTGCTGATAGAATAGTACTTTTTCGGCTATTTCTCTAGGTTGCGGGTCAACGATTCCACCGCGGATCATTCTTTCACCAGCCACTTTGAAGCCGATAGCTTCTAGTGATTTTCTAGTATTATCGTCAATAGATGAAACGGGTTCACTATTGAAATTAGATAATACTGCAACATCAACCAACTGGTCTGAATGGTTCTCGAGTAGTATTCTAAACGCTTCACAGAACTCGTCTAGGTATGCTGTTGGAACATGTAAGTCCTTGATTTCAAGGTAATCATTGACTTTGAACATCAATACCTTGCCAACTGGGTCAACTCCCTTGAAGACAGGTAGATACCAACCACGATCAAGTACACTTCTAACCTCCCAAATGAATCTTGAAACATAAGGGTCAGACTGTGTCAAAATTCTCATAGTTCTATCTTCTCTTCTAGGGCGTTTCAGCAATTGAACTTCATCCGGCATGCAATAAAATGCCTCAGGGTCTGGAACCAATGCCATAACCTTAGAAATACGTCCTGACTTTTCTAAATTCATTAAGGCAATTGTCAAATCTTCATACGAGCGAGTAACATAGAATCTTAGTGTATTTGCTTTAACTGGACCCATTCTTCCTATGACATCGACTAACGAATCCTCGAAATCCATTGTCTCGTATACATCATGTACTCGGTGGAATAGTGAAAGTCTTCTACGTCTTCCGATAACATCTTCAAATTGTTTTACCATCATCATTTGGCGCTCAAGATTAGAAATTGCATTTTTCAAATCTCTATGTAAAGATTTGAAATCATCACCCTTTGGATAATTTTCTAATAATTCAATTCTAGTAATATTCTCATCCGCTGAAACTTTGCTCAAAATTTCATCTTCCATTGGACCAATCCATGGTTCAGGCTTCAAACCGAGTAACATCGGAATAGATTTCTTAGTAGTGTAACCAATACGATTATGCAGCAAGCGGCCCATAATCACATCTGAATCAAGTTGAACATCCGTCCAATCCTTAAAGTTAAAATCCTTAACACGATACAATAATTCTTGCTGTTTTTGGAATAATACGTGAGAATTAAAAGCATCAAAACAATTGTCATATTGTTTGAAGGACTTTTCTAAAACCATGTTTTGTACCCACCGATACTCAACAACCTCTTCAGAACCACCAGTTAGCCTATGCTCATCGACTTTGAGAATATATTCTGCATCATCTGTTTGGCGATAGAATCCAACAGAGATAACACTCCGGGACTCCAGTTCATGGATAATTCTGTCAACCATCTCTCTAGGGAATGGTAATCGTTCATCCATTTCATCTCCGGTTTGTGGACCTTCAGAACCTAACATTTCAATTATTTTGACTCGAAGTGCTTCATGAGGGTCACTCAATTCCCTTTCTTCCCATTCAATTGGTTTCCTACCATCAAATTTAGTTGCATACTTGTAGGTAATTCCCCGGGTATGAATCTCTCGTAAATCATCTGCATCCTTTCCACCATTTGTAGACAAGCAACCGAGAGTTCCATGAATTTCAGCCATATATGGGCTGAACCACTTACCGTCAATATCGCAGCCAGTTCCGTCAATTTTTGTAATCTTTTTGGATTTAGCTAATATCCCAACCCATTTACGAATATCATCAAGATCAATGTCTTGTAATTTTTCTTTGTACAGAGGGTTTTTGAATTCCTTATCCAATCCACCACCATGGCTCATTAGATTGAATAATTCTGTTGCATTAGTAGGAACAGGTGCTTTATCCAAATAATACCTGCTCAGTTGTTCACTGGTTAATTCAGTTGCAAGAGAACGAGTACCTAGTAAGCGGCGTAAAATTTCAGGGTCGATATCTTTGACCAAAAATGCACGAGTTTTCATTGCCATCAAGTCCTCAAATGCAGACATGTACAGGGACATTCCTAATCGCGAAGGAACTGTAACCTTGTTGTGAACTATTCTTGCATCACCTGTTTCACACAGTTCTAAGAATTCGGTCAGGCTTTTGAGATCAATATCTCCAAACATAATCTCATTCTTTGCCTCTCGCATCAACAAACTATCATCCATTGTTCTATGTTTCTTTAACAGCGCCTCAGCCTTCTGTTGGAATTGCTGCGGACTGACTTCTTCAGAACCAATTCGGCGAGGTATAATCATAGAACGTCCGGCAACTTCTCTAAATCTCTTGGTAAATATTTGAGTGTTGGTAATATATCTTTCAATTACTTCAATGTGATTATTTAACTTGAAAGCTTCGTACATAAACTTAGGGTCAACTTCCCTTGAAGTTTTCAACAGAAGTCCATTTTCATCATAAGATAATTCCAGAACTGCAATACCGTGAGATTCTGCTAATCCTGCCATAAAGTAACCTAGAGCAGTATTGAACCCACGACCTCTACAGGTGGTTATCATGTAGGTTGGTTGCCCTCCTGATATTACTTGTTCAACTAATATTTTATTCGGGTCTGGAACTTGGAATGAATCTATAGAATGCTCTTCTAAGTGTCGAGCAATTGCATTTGCAACATCGGAACCTAGCCCATATGCGTCTTGCAGTAATACTCTTGGATCCTGTTCACGGCGCAGGGCTAATGAACAATGTCCGATTAAATCTAAAAGAGATTTTGATAATTCTCTAGACCTAGACCTTGCTTCCCCAGACCATGAAGGAACAGTAGGGCGATATCCTGTTACCGATTGAACATTTACTCTCGTACCTTGGATATTTGTGACACGATATGTAGACCCACCAAGTAAGATTACATCTCCTCCCCGTAGATTAGAGACGAATGAACCTGATAATTGACCTAGTATTGATCCTTCTGCATTGAATACAAGGAATGAATTATCCATCGCGATTGTTCCAACATTGGTATAGTAAATCATTCTTGAATATCCTTTCTTGCCGTATAAATTATCTTCCCAATCGATCCATACTCTACGTTCTTCTTCAAGCATATCAAGAACATCAATGAAATCATCATAAGAGAAATTTCTATACGACCATGCATTGGTAATTATTTCAAACGCCTCATCGATATCAATCTCATTGATAATAACCAATCCGATCATAAATTGAGCTACAACATCTAAACAATTTTGTGGGAAATCAAGAAGATCCATTTCTCCCGTTTGTATTGCTGCTTGTAATGCGGCTAATTCAAGCAAATCATCTACGCTTGAAGGAAGGAATCGCGCTCTTGGAATACCGCCTACGTGGTGTCCAGCACGGCCAATTCTTTGCAATGCGGTTGAGATGTCGCCAGGGCTTCCAATTTGCAGTACTAAATCTATTGAACCGATATCGATTCCCATTTCAAGAGAGGAAGAAGTTACTACTGCACGTAAGTGCCCATGCTTCAATTTCTTCTCCACATCTAATCTCATTTTCTTATCCATTGAACCATGGTGCCCTGCAACTAATTCACCTAGATGTGGGCGTAATTTTAGAACAATATTTTCAGTCATTTTTCTTGTATTGGCAAATACCAGTGTTGTGTTGTGGGCTGAAATTAAATCTGCAATAGCCTCAATATTCTTCTCAAGGATTTTCATTACTGAAAGGTCACTGAATTTTGGATCTGTAATCAGAATATCCAAATCCAATTCCCTAGCACCAGAAATTTTGGCAATATTGACCTTTGTCCCTACACCATCTTCGTCATCCCCACTTGAAACGAGATACTCAGCAACTGTTTCGAGTGGCTCCATCGTAGCAGAAATACCGATTCTTTGTACCGGAATGGTCAGTAATGTGTCTAGGTAAGATAAAGTCAAAGCGAGATGAACTCCCCTCTTTGAGGGAACTAGTGAGTGCAATTCGTCAATGATCATGAATTCTACCGCATTTACAATTGGTTGAAATCTTGGAGAGGTAATTGCTATTGCGAGCGATTCGGGAGTAGTAATCAGAATATGGGGTGGATTTCTAAGCATTTTTTGCCGTTCACTTTGAGGGGTATCACCAGTTCGCAATCCTACCTTTACTTCTTGAGTCGCAGCAGGCAAATAATTATCGTATATTTCCTTCAGAGGTCCGAGTAAATTTCTTTGAATATCATTAGCTAGAGCTTTAATGGGTGAAATATATACGCAGTAAACCTTTTTCTCCAATTTCTTTTCAAGTGCTGCTCTTATTAAATTATCAATGACAGTTAGGAATGCAGTCAAAGTTTTACCAGATCCAGTAGGTGAACATAACAGTAAATGTTCTTTAGCCATAATCGCAGAAATCGCCAATTTTTGCGGTCTGGTAAAGTCATCAAATTTATCATTGAACCACTTGCGAACGGGTGGACATAATTTCTCCAGCAATTCCTCTTTGGCTAGAGGATTCTCAAGATAGTGTATATCTGCCATTTTTTTAGCCTACCCGATGAGGCTAATTCGGGGGTGCTGAGCCTATCAATGCTTCGCTTATTGGCAAATATAAAACTTCATAAAAATTAGTTGTATTTTCAAACCAATGGCAATAAATTTTCATAAAAAGAGGCTATTGTGAGTCAAAAGGGGCACTTATCGAAAATCAAGCAACACCTAAACCACCTTTTTTCCACCGATTTACAATTTCTGTTTCTTCCTGGTTTGTTGGATTCATTAATAGTGATTTAATTGCATTCTCTGGAATTGTAATTTCGTACAAGGCATCGGTTGGGCAAGAACCAATACACGATAGACAACCTACGCAGTTATTTTCGACTACAATTACAGGCCTTTTAGCGTGTTTTCTACCCTGTGGGTTTTCTGCCAGTGGCAACAATGCCTCAAAGGGGCAATGGGCAATACACAAATCACAACCGGTGCAATCTTGCTGCGTGATCGCTACCATCGACTGGCCCATGAATACTACCAAGTGTCCATCTTTCAAAAACAATGCCTTTGTTAGGTTAAATTTTTGTCCACTAAAGCATTAATTTCTTTGCCGTTGTTAGGTGAGGTTCAAAGGCTGGAGACATCACCGCCTAATTGGTGAAAACTATGGCTGATGCTGAGGAAGGTCGTCTAGAACGTCTAACTGGGATGTTAAAGCGCCGTGGAATCATTTTACCCGCGTTTGAAATACACGGCGGAGCAAAAGGCTTGTATGACTTTGGTCCCGTTGGCGGTCGCCTTAGAAATAAAGTCAATCAAGCATGGCTAAATCATTGGATTTCTATGGGTAATATAGTGGAGTTATCTTGCCCTACAATTACCCCATATGCTGTTTTGGAGGCTAGTGGTCATGTGGGAGAGTTTTCTGATTTCATGACCAATTGTAACTCATGCGAAGAAGCCAGTAGAGCTGATACAATTCTTGAACCGCATCATGCTAATCCAGATTCCCTCACAAAATCCGATTTACAGCAATTACTTGGCGATGTAAATCCTCAGTGTCCTTCTTGCGGCGATAGTGACTGGAGTCCAATAGTAGCTCAAAATTTGATGTTTAACACTACCATTGGAGCAGGGAAATCTGGTAGACCAGGTTTCCTTCGTCCAGAAACAGCACAAGGTATGTTCACATCATTCTCTTCATTATATCGACATAACCGCGAGAGATTGCCATTCGGAGCAGTACAGGTTGGAAAGGGATATAGAAATGAAATCAGCCCTCGCCAAGGTATGATTAGACTTAGAGAGTTTAACATGGCTGAATTAGAATATTTCATTGACCCAGAGGTTGATCTAGAGCATGACTTCTCGCAGTGGGCATCTTTACAGATGAATTTGCTATCAGAAAGTGATGGCGAAATAATAATGTCGATTACTGATGCAGTTGCTAAAGGAATAATCCGTCACCCAACGGTTGGAATGTTCATGGCTAAAACATTTGATTTCCTAACCAATATTGGGATTGATAGTTCCAAGTTAAGATTTAGACAACATCAAAGCGATGAGATGGCTCATTATGCATCCGATTGCTGGGATGTGGAAATACTTGGCTCATATGGGTGGGTTGAATGTGTTGGAATTGCTCACAGAGGTTGCTATGATCTTGAAGCGCATGAAAAAGCAACAGGAAAAACACTTCGAGCACGTCGCGAATTTGCCCAACCAAAAATCGTTGAGATTGATGGGTGGACTACCGATGGAGCAACTGCGGGCCCAGCGTTTAGGGCGCTAGCAGGTGCTGTCAAAAAGGCTGTAGAACAATTATCTTCTACCTGTGAATTCCCTACTCAAGTAACTTTGGAAAACGGTGAGTCGGTAACTGTTGACTCGGCGCATGTAAAGCGTGTTCAGAGAACTGAATCGATATCTGGTGAATGGTATATTCCACATGTTGTAGAACCTGCTTTTGGTATTGATAGAATAATTTGGCACTTACTGGACCATGCTTATGATGAATCTGGAAAAGATGGTGAAGAATACGTTACTCTGAGATTGAATGAATCGATTGCACCTGTTGATTATTGTGTATTCCCTCTATTTGAGAAGGATGGTATGGGAGAATTAGCAAGGGATATACATCGTTCACTATGTTCCAAATTTGGAACTGTTTCAATCTATGATGCCAGCGGTTCAATAGGAAGGCGCTATGCGAGAGCAGATGAAATTGGAGTTCCGATTTGCATTACAGTTGACCATCAATCACTACAAGATAATACAGTTACACTAAGGGATAGAGATAGTGGCAAACAATCAAGAATTTCCATCTCAGAATTGTGAATGTTGAATAACCATCGGTGATGGCTGTATATTATGGGTGAAGTGAGCGATTGGACTGAACGTCACCGCCCAGTCTCCGAGAGGCAATTGGAGGGCAATGAGGTTCAACGCCGTAAAATCCGTAAATGGTTGGACGATTGGCAATCTGGTACTCCGAATAAAAAGGCGCTACTGCTTGTGGGGCCACCAGGTGTTGGGAAAACAAGTGTTGCAAGAGCAGTAGCAGCTGATATGGGTTGGAATGTAATTGAACTCAATGCATCCGATGCCAGAAATGCTGCTGCAATAAGAAAGGCTGCAACCCAAGGTTCGACACATCGTTCTTTATTCCACGATCCGAATGAAAAAAACCAAAGGACTTTGATCTTACTAGATGAAGTAGACCATTTATCTGGAGGATTAAGAGAGGTTAGCCAAGAAAAATTAGAGAAAGCGATGATGGGAGATGAAATTGCAGGTAAGGCAATAACATTCAGTGGTGATTCTGGAGGTAAGGCAGAATTGTTGAGATTGCTAGATGCCACCATGCAACCAGTGATTCTTGCATGCAATGAGGAGATGGGGTTGTGGGGCAAAGGTTCCACCTGGAGAAGTACTAGGGACCGCTTTTCAAAGCATTTACAGAAAATAATATTTGAGAGAGCTAGTGATGAAGCCCTAAGAAGAATTGCAAAAAGAGTATTGCGCGAAGAGAAAATTGAATTCGATGATTCGGCAGTTGAAGAACTGGTTAAGGCCAACCCAGGTGATCTGCGAGCATTAGTTCGTGATTTGCAGGTTGTTTGTGTTGACAAAGAAGTAAAACTGACTACCGATATTATCCGCATGCAAATCGCTGCAGGTCAGAGAGATATTTCGATTGAAATATTCCCTGGACTAGATAATTTGTACAGGAGCCGGACAGCCGAAGAAGCATCATCTATTTCTCGTACTATAGATAAATCTCCAGATGATTTGATGAATTGGGTGCATTGGAATAATGCATCTTTATTTACTGATTTAAAAGGGGTTGTTAGAGGTGCCCGTTCCTTATCACAAGCAAATAGAATGTTCTATGGAAGATTCTTAAATACAGCACATCGTTCTACTTATTGGTGCTCAAATTTGAGCGCTTTATCTGCTAGTATTGCTAACCCTACACCTCTAAGCGGGCGTATTTTCGCATCATACCCCAATTATCTCCGCCGTGGTAGTTCATACACACGTCCAACGATTATCAACAGATTGGCGAGCACCTGTGGTGCAAATAAATCAACGGTTAGAGAAGAAATGATGCCAATATTGTCGGCATTAATGTCGGCTGAAGAAAAAGTTGGTGACCCTTCCGACTTCACCATCTCATTGAGTCTTGGCTTTACTGCAGAAGAACATGCTTCATTAGCCGGACTTCCATTATCACGAAGGAGCACAAAGGACTTGATTGCCAATTATAATGAAAGCCAAATTAAGTTGCTAGAAAAGCGTGATGAAATCCAGCCACTACCTCAGATTGAGCAGCAGGTGGCTAAAGAAGAGGAAATAATTCAAGAAAAAGATCCGGGTCAAACTAAATTATTCTGAATATTCATTCTTTATCTTTGGATGGAATAATTCTTCTATACAAAGCGACAGCAGATCGTTCTGTCAAAACTTTTTCTTCCTTCTTCCATGTTCTTGGATGTAATAAAATAACAGCGGTTAGTAATTCCAATCGTCCGAACCACATCAGCACTGATGTAATTAGTAGGGCACCAAAATTCATCTCTGCCCAAGTATTAGTCGGGCCAAATTCACCAAGCGCTGGTCCAGTATTACCTAATGATGATGCTACAACTGAAATTATACTTTCAAAGGATTCATTTGGCATACATATCGCCAACAATACACAAGATATTGCAAATAGACCAATCCATACAAACAACATACCTACTATCAGGCCAAGTTGATGTCTTTCAACAACTTCACCATTCATTCTAATACGATCTATCCTTCTTGGTTGTCCAATTCGTACAATTTCACGCATTGCTACTTTGAAAGCTAGATTAATTCTCAGTAATTTCAATCCCCCACTTGTAGAGCCAGCACAGGCACCAACAATCATTAGTGTCAGGAATATTATTTGTGTAACAATCGGCCAAGCACCATAATCAGTTGAAGAATATCCAGTAGAAGTTCCAATGGAAATGACATTGAATAAACTGTATCTTAATGAGTTACCAAGAGATATCTCAGTAGCCATTAGAGCTAATACCATTGCACATATTGCAACAATCAAATACACTAGATAATTTTTAAATTCTTCATCTCCAGATGTTCTTTTTAATTCCCTCATACAAAATAGCCAAATCAGTGTAAAATTCACTCCTGCAATAAACATAAAGATGATGATAATACCTTCAATCGTCATAGAATCATAATATCCTATACTCGCATCTCGTGTTGAAAATCCACCAGATGCAACAGTTGTAAGTGCATGATTAACGGAATCGAATAATGTCATACCACCCACAAACTTCAGCAATAGCATTTCAACAATTGTTAGCACAATATACAAACTCCATAATGCTAATGCAGTTTGCTGTAATTTAGGTTTCAATCTTGATAGAGATGGTCCAGTTAATTCAGCCCGCGCTAGTGCCATTCCTCCACCAATTATTCTTGACAATACCATCATTCCAAGCATGATTATTCCCATTCCACCAAGCCATTGTGTTATTGATCGCCAAAGTAGAAGTCCTCGAGGTTGTGAATTAATACAATCCATCGGACCAGGAATACAATTAGGACTCATATTGTGTGAAATAACAGTTGCTCCGGTCGTAGTAAATCCAGACATTGATTCAAACCATGAATTGATTGCACCGCGCGCAACATCTACAAAAGATGCGCCATCAGTAAATGGTCCTACGAACATTCCCCCAAGCCAAAATGGTAAACTGCCTATCAAAACTGCTAATGGCCAAACTAGTGCTACAGCAGCAAAGGCTTCCTTATCCCTTAGTCTCTCGCTAGTATTGGTCCTTGTCCAAAGAGTCAACATGGAAATTCCAATAGTCAAAGATATCATACTCGGTATTGCAAAAGAGATTATTGCTAATTCAATATTATCTAAAAAAGCAGTAGCGATACCTGATGCAGCAAGTGGCAGCGCTAACGCAATTAGCGTCCACCCCAATATCATACTTAGTACATCAGTTCGCATTACAATCATACCTTGAATCGCTTTTCTAATTCTGCAACTCTATCTGGATTACAGAACATGGTTAATCGGTCACCTTTGATAATTAACTTGTCAGGAGAAGGTCTCATATTTTCCCATTTGTTAACACTGACTCTCCTTTGAATGAATGCAATTCGCATCCATTCAGGGAAATTTGCTTCAGATATTTTCAATCCACAGAATTTTGCAGTTTCCTTCACTGGTAACGATATGCCGATAATCTCTGGAATCGTTGACAATAATGCATATGCACCAGTAGTTTTTGTATGAATTAGGGCTAATAAGTTATCAACAGCCACTCGTTTCATATCAACAGCAAAGGTAATTCCCATACGTTGAGTAACCTTGACTAAATCAGCATCGTGCAGCATTAAACCGGTCCTTTGCACACCCATGTCACTAGCCAATAATGCTGCTGCGATACAAGCGTGATCATCCGCTAATGCAGCAATTGCAATATCATGTTCAGAAATACCAATCTCCTTCAACATTTCTCTGTCTAAGTGGTCACCATGAATTACTTCAATATTCTTATTAGCTCCAGTTTTTGTTCCTGAAAAATCATTGGCTGTTTGTAAATTTCTTTCAATCATTGTCACCGAAGCGCCAGATGAGAGCCATTTATCTGCAACTCTCTGTCCAATCTTATTGGCACCAATAATTGCTACCTTAGGTGCAGAAGGGAAGTTTTTTGGCTGATGTCCAAAGATTTTCAAAATATGGTTGAAACTTGAAGTTCCAGTGGTAGCGACAGCGATTTTATCGTTTGGAACGAGGACGAATTCACCGTCAGGAACGATACTCTTCTCACCTTCTCGCTTGACTCCAATAATTAGCGGCAATTCTCCATCAATGTTTTGAGCGGCTTCTTTTAGACTCAGGAAAATAACGTCCGTTGCATCATTAGTAACATCTAATTCAATGACGAATGCATCATGTCCGAAAGGTATCACTTCTTCGATACCGGGAGTTCTCAAACCTAAATGTAGGCGACCTATTGCACCATCTAGTGGATTTACAACATGGTCTACCTTTGCCCACTCTGTCAAATATCCTTGTTCTTGTTCCTTGACATATTTGTTATCTCTAACACGACATATTGAGAGTAAATTTTTACCGCCTAATTCCTTGCTGGTATGTTCAGCCAAGATACATGCTAACAAATTCCTCTCATCAGAATTAGTTACAGCAATAAATACCTCGGACTCTGCTATCCCAGCCTCAATCAATTTTTCTCTTGATACAAAGTCACCATGTATGACCAAAGCATCTAGATTTTGAGCATTTTTTACTGCACGGGAATCTGAATCTACTAGAACTACATCCAAATCTTCTGCTCTCAATGCTTTGGCCAAATCAGTACCGACTCTGCCAGCACCACCTATTATCACTCTCATATTATCACCTAAATGTTTCAGGGTACATTTTAACCTGATATGTTCCACCTGTTAATTCCAAATTGGAACCAGTAGCATAACTTCGTTCTCTTTCAATTCCGCTCGTTTGAGTAACCGGATGATAGAAATTATTCAATTTTGTCGCAGTTTCATCTGCTTCTTCTACCCAATCGATATATCCAGTTGGTGTATTCAATAGCCATTTGTTGTTAACGACATCGACAGCACCATTTACGAAGCAAGAATTGCGTTCAATATTATTTTCATCACACCATTGATCACTCATTGGTAGCTGAATGTAGCCCCATGCATGCGCCTCCCAATTAACGTAGTTGGCATCGGTCAATGCACCGAAGACAAACCAGCCTGGTATTCCTTTGACGCGAAGTAGGCTGAGAAATGCATTGGTTTGTTCATCGCAATCGCCTTGGCCATCATTAAGACATGAAGGACCACTTCTTGCAACATTAGGAGCAAATTTATCATAAGCAATATTTTTGTGAAGGTAATCAAATGCAGCCCTTGAGAATGCGTAAGCGTTATCTTGTAATCCTTCAGGTAAATCTGCGCTAATTAATTCTACAGTCGATAAAACAACTTCTGCCTGTGAATTGATAGCATATCCTGCAGGTGAACCTCTGTCATACCATTTATCATCTGTAAAATCATAGAACTTTCTACCATTATCTCTACTTGGGATGTCGGAGAATCCCCCACTATTATCAACATTGATTCCCAAATCCTTTCCTGCAATCCTTGAATCCACCCGCATATCGTTATGCCATGAATAAGATGTTGAATGAACTCCAACTGAATATGTGAAACTGCTAGATTCACCTGGTGCCAAATTGACTAATACCTTGACACAATTGCTAACAGAACAAAAATCAGCACCAGTTCCAACGCCAGGCCACCAGATTTCATGTCCACCAGAAGTAACTAATTTCTCAGAAGCAGATCTAATTGGTAAACCGGTAGTGGGAACAGGATAATTTTCATTTCCAAAAGAGATGCTAATGGCAGTTGTCATTTGAATTGAATTTGGAGATTCAGACGGTGTGCCATCAGTGTATTCAAACCCATAAGCAGAACCTTGTGCAGAACTAACAGCAGGAGGGATTGCTAAATTCTCTACCAAGTACCCTTGTGCTCCAGAATTTGTTATGTATACTGTTTTTTCCAGTGTATATGATGCCTCAACCGGGTATAGGTGATATGGCGAAACAGCATCTTGGATGTATTCTTGGACGCCAGCCCACTCAGCCAATAGATGCTCTCTAGCCTGTGGAGATAGCATGATGAAGGCCACCAGTGATAACATTACAAAACTTCGAAAACGATTCTTTCTTCGTTTTAAGATATTTTTAGATCTTCCAGCATGAGTATGAACCATGCCTTTTTGAGTAGGTTTTGGAGTCATTTTGTACGAAGATGCCAAGCTTCCCTGATTGAATTGTTGCTCAAGCCTAAAATTACTTGATTTCATATTGGCAAGAACACGACCACATGAATAACAGATTGAATCTCCCGATTCAGTAGTTGCTTTGCAATAAGGGCAAGAACCCATATCTTTTGGGCTAAGCGGGGGTTGTATAACCATTGCTAGCGGAAAGCCCACAAAAGCCCTTATTTGCTATGAATTGACAATACACCGAATTATTATTGGCAAGGCACTTAGTAGATACTTACTTACTTAGAGTGATTGGGAAATTATTCATTCTTCTTCATCGAGAGATTTTTTGGACCGCTTTTCTCTTTCATTTGAGGCCCAAATTCTCCTCAATCTACGCCTTGCCGGTTTGGGGATAGATGCCCAAACCCAATCCTCTATTCTCGGGTCTACAATCATCATCATCGAGCCAATAAAAACCCATCCAAATGGGTTGGCAATTGAGTAGGGAATCATGACCAATAATCCAATTCGCCAAGTGGTCGATCTAAATACAGCCCCCCATTTTCTTCCATTTAGCATCATAAATCCTTGATGAGCGGTAATCATTGCTTCACATCTTGGCATAATTACTGCAATGGCTGCAACAGTTAGTAACAATCTTGCTGAAAAGAGAGTATCCTCATTTTGTAAGAACCTGAAAATCAAAACCATTGATGTCATTCCACCGATTGCTAGACCCAAAGCCCATCCACTGGTTGGATGTGAACCACCCTTTCGCACCCTCTCTCTTCGCAGCAACATATGGACAGTTACCGACAGTAGTATGGTTATAATCAACAGCGAACCTGGATTAGGGACTCGAGCGCCTTCAATTTCTGCTATAAGCTTAAAATATGGATCAACTAATGAACTATAGTAAGTGGTTGCATAAACCATTCCAATAATGATTCCCCAAAACATTTGATTCCAAGCAGTTGGTAAATCATAAAATCCAGAATACTTTGTCATCACACCTCTCCAACCGAGAGTCATACCAATTAGAGATACGAATGTTGCTACCTGAAACAACAAGTTCTCACTTAGCATAATCTGTCGCAGAAGAGTTCACTTCTTCAATCAATTGATGAATCTGCCTCCATTAGATGACTTTGCAAGTTAATTGCTCGAAGCCGTTGTATGCTATGCGTATCTTCAAGCGTAACCTATTGTTGGCAAGATTATATGGCACGATTGTTATTGTTTGGCGGCAAAGGTGGAGTCGGAAAAACGACCACTTCATCAGCAACTGCAGTTTGGCTTGCAGATTCAGGTTTGCGAGTTTTGTTAGTATCTAGTGACCCTGCGCATTCCACTTCTGATTCACTAGGAGTGAATATTGGAAGCAAAGTAACACCAATAGAGGGTGTTGATGGTCTATGGGGCCTAGAGATGGACCCAGAGGCAAAGATATCGGCCCTATTACCAAAAGTAGGTTCAGCGATGGAAAAAATGAACTCATCCGGTGGTCTTGGTAGTTTGGGTATGATGTTAGATCCTAAGGCCAAGGATGAGATTAAGGACATTAAGGGTGAAATAAAGACATCCGACATGGTAATCCCTGGATTGGATGAAGCAATGGCATTTGATGAGTTACTGCAACATGTAGAAGATCCAAATTGGGATGTGATTGTATTTGACACAGCTCCAACTGGACATACATTGAGATTTTTGTCACTGCCGGAATTAATTGAAGCGTGGTCTGATAGACTAATTCGCATGATGAGGGTTTCTGGAGGAATTCGTTCAATGATGTTTGGCAAAAAGGAAAGTGATGCTATGAAAGAGGAACTTGAAAAATTCCAACGTCGAGTCTTACATGTAAGAAGAGTCCTTTCCAATGATGAAATTACTTCCTTTACTTTGGTCACTATACCTGAAAGAATGGGTGTCAATGAAACAATTCGCGCTAAGAAATCATTACAAGAATTTAATTTACCCATTGGAGGTTGCCTAGTAAACAGACTAACTCCGGAATTCGACCATCCATTCCTAAAGACTAGGAGAGATGCTGAATTAGAAATAATTGAAGAGTTGAAAGAAAGTCTTGGAGTCGATGTTTCTTGCATGGAATTGTTTGAAACAGAAGTAGTAGGGATTGAGAGGCTAAGAGAGGTAGGGCAATACTTGTATGGGCCTATTGTGGAGATAGATAGTGGTTTAGGGCCTCATTCTATAGGTTCAGTTTTACATCATGAGGTCCATAGGGGAATGGTTAAAGAATTAGGCGAAGGTGTTGAAATAATATTTTTGCACTATCCTGGAATTAAACGTGAAGAATTATCACTGCGAAGCGAAGAAGGAGTTCTTTTTGTTGGACTTAATGGGAGAGAAAAAGAAGTAAAAACATCAGTTTCTACGAAAGCAAGCCAAGTAAATGCAAAATTAGAAGGCGATGTCCTACGACTTGAAATTCCTCTTAATGACCAATAGAGAATAATTTTCCATCACTCAATAGGCATGGGTTGAAAAGTGGCGGCTTTCACGCTAAGCCATGGCACTCGAAGGCTTATCCAAGGGTATTTTCCGCTCTATTGGATTGTTAAAGTCTAAGAGAAAGTTAGATGATGAAGAATTACGGGAAATGACTCGTAGTTTACGCAGGTCTCTTCAAGAAGCAGATTTCAACGTACGTCAAACCAAAGAGATCGTCGAAAAAATGGAGTCTCGTATCCGTGATGAAGAACTGCGTCCTGGAATCACATTGCAAACTCATGCAATGAATATCCTCTATACCGAACTTGTTCGCTTATTAGGTTCTAAGCATGAATTTCAACCTCATGGAGCAACTTTGCTTCTAGTAGGATTATATGGTCAAGGAAAAACTACTACAACTGCAAAACTAGCAGAATGGTATCGCAAGAAACACGGCTTGAGAGTAGGCGTAATAGAAGCGGACGTTCACCGACCAGGGGCATATGAACAATTATGCCAATTATTAGAAGACTCTACTGTTGTTGTTTATGGTGAGCCAGAAACAAAGGATGCACCAACTATTGTACGCAATGGATTGAAACAATTAGTATCTTGCGATCTGGTAATCGTTGATACAGCAGGTAGACATCAATTAGATACTGAATTGGTTGAGGAATTGGAACAAATTTCCGCTT
Organism: Candidatus Poseidoniaceae archaeon; assembly: GCA_028821785.1. Taxonomy (GTDB): domain Archaea; phylum Thermoplasmatota; class Poseidoniia; order Poseidoniales; family Poseidoniaceae; genus MGIIa-L1. The sequence goes on from JAPKFC010000001.1 coordinate 18,381, forward strand.
TAACCAATGCCACAGAACGCTGGTTGGTAATAGATGCACAAGTAGGCCAAGCTGCGGGACCTGTTGCCGCATCATTCCATTCACTCGCAGGAGTAACTGGTATTGTAATCACAAAATTGGATGGTACAGCAAGAGGAGGAGGTGCGCTTTCTGCGGTAGCGGCAACAGGGGCGCCGATAGTTCACATTGGTGTGGGTGAAAGGATCAACGACTTAGAGAAATTTGAATCTGACCGATTTATTTCAAGACTTTTAGGAATGGGTGATATTCAGGGGCTCATCGATTTGGCTCCTGAAGATATGGACCAAGAAGAAGCTATGAGACTAACCCAGAGGATGATGTCCGGTAGATTCACACTAAATGACATGTATAAGCAAATGGAAATGATGTCTAAAATTGGTACTATTGACAAATTAATGTCATTCTTACCAGGAAATATGCTGGGCGGAATGGGTGCTATGTCCAAGAGTCAAAAAGCGGAAATGCAAACCAACCTAGACCGTTATCGCACTATTATGGATTCAATGACCGCATGGGAAAAGAATGAACCTGCAAAGATTAAGGCAGAAAGAATTCGTCGTGTAGCAAGAGGCTCGGGTGTCCGTGAAAAGGATGTCAGAGAGTTAATTGGTCAATGGAATAAGAGCCGTAAGATGATGAAGGGGATGGGTGGAAACCGTAATCTCAACAGGCAAATGCGTAAGATGATGAAAGACGGAGATATGGACGGAATGGATCCATCATCTCTTGGAATGTGAAGTTCCACTCAGTATGTCTTTGCAAGTAATATTCTGCGCTTGGTCATTTTACCAGTCATATGACAAGGACGAGCCTCCTCATATTCATCAGTTGCATCACCAAGGAAATTCAGAGAAGTTGCTCTTTCAATTACTTCAGCATGAGAATCAGTTCCATCGAAGGCCATTTCGTAAATTTTACCATCTTCAATTTTACCATCCATTATCCATGTGTCATCAATTTCTTCAAAGGCAGGTAGAGGTTGAATAACATCTTCCATATGTGCGTTAGACCTAAGTCTTAATTCATCAGAAATTTCATTTAATACAGTTCTGCATGCGTTGACAATATCATCTATTGGCAATGGCAACTTTCCACCGGTTCTTCTACAGGCAAATGCAGTTCCTTGTTCAACATCCCGAGGTCCAATATCGAGTCGCAGTGGCACACCTTTAATCTCCCAATCATAGTATTTTTGCCCTGCTCTAATATCTCTTGTATCAACCTTAACCCTAAGGCCATTAGCACGTAGTTGCTTTGCAATATCGTTGGAGATTGCTACTGTGTCAACTTCTGAATTCTTCTTTATCATTGGGCAGATTACAACTTGGTAAGGTGCGATTGCAGGAGGCATAATCAATCCATTATCATCACCGTGCATACCAACAATTGCACCTACTAGTCTCTCAGACATTCCGTATGTTGTTTGGTGGCAATGCTGTTGTTGGGCATCTAAATTCTCGTATGTAATATCAAAGGCCTTTGCCCATTGATCACGATAGTGATGGCAAGAAGCGACTTGAAGAGTTCTTCCATTAGGCATGATAGCATCTATTCCAATCGTGTACCATGCCCCTGGGAATGTATCCCAGACTGGTCGTTTGGCCTTGATGACTGGAAGACATAAGTCGTGCATCAGATTGTTGACAATTTCTAAATCCTCTGCGATTTGTCTTGAAGCTCCATCTTCGTCGGCATGTGCTGTATGAGCTTCAAAGAAATGAATTTCTCGTACTCTAATGAATGAGCGCGTTTGCTTTGTCTCATAACGGAAGGTGTTGACCGTTTGGTAAACTTTCAAAGGCAAATCTTTGTGTGATCTAATCCAAAGAGGAAACATTGTGTACATAGCAGTCTCGGAAGTTGGTCTCAAAAACATAGGGATATCCAAATCATTATCGCCAGCATGTTTTACCCAGTAAACTTCTTTCTTGAAACCACCTTCTTCATCTTCCTCTCGCAAATCTTCAACATCGACGCCTTCTTCTCTTGCTCTCTTTAATTTCGCAACCAGTGAATTTTCTTTCTCTAAGAGGTTCTCTGGAATTAATAATGGGAATCGAACTTCTTCGTGGTCAGTCCTTTCCATCTCAGAATGCGTTAGTGCATCAATCAGTTTCATTGTTTTCCAACCATAAGGTCGCCATACATCCATACCCTTTATCGGATATCTCTTGTCAACTAATTCAGCAGCCTCTACCATGAATGGATACCATTCATTGAAATTATCTATCTTAGATGGAATTCCTCGCTTGGCTTTGCCATGTCCTTGGCTCATGAAACCCTCTCGACCATCACTCGCTCATCAACATGACGCTTCAAGCGATGATAAATCGGTTGTTTAATCGAACAGAATCTAGTATCCAACTTAGAAATTTTCTATTTCGTGGTGAATTAATTTCGTACTCTATTCATCTATTGTTGATTTTAGTTCAATTTCTACATCAAGAGGTTCTGGCACAAAAGTAGATTTTGAACTTCCGCTGACCAAAATTCCTACAAATGCAGTTGAGAACCATGCTAATTCAAGAATTAAAAATGCCCACTCCTCAATGAGATATGCGCGTATTGCCAACAATGCAGAACCAATTGCCATTAAGGAAAGATAGGGTTTATCCTTACTATGCAACTTATTACGCGTTTCTAAGAAAAATGCAAGTAGAATGAGAAACATCCCTACATATGCCACGATCTCAGTATCTATGTCCGATAGCATGCTATCACTTTCGACTAAAATACCATAATCCAATAACGCCTAATGAAAGAGCAATGATATCAGGAATTCCGATTGACATGTCTATCATAGATTGTGACCATCCCCATCCACTGTCAACTTTGTGAATACTTAGCCAGTTAATACGGGTATATCCATCGGAAGGACATAGGGTGTCAGACTTACAAAGTCCACCTAAAACAAATGAAAACAGTCCAAATATATTGGTGATTATAATTGTTAATTCTACTAGGATTAGTTTCGACATTAGACTCATTTTACCGCGACTGCTGATGCCTGGAGCAGGTGGTAAATCAGGTAATTCCCCTAATGCAGGGAGTGGGCCACCAATCGGTTCAACGACTTCGATGAGCATATTTGTAGGTGGAGATACTTCAATGATATCAGATGATAGAGGAGAGGCTACCATGTCTCTAGATTTCTTCGGATTTGCGACTGCAACTTTAATTCCGTAAAGACGCTCTGCGAGTGACACTAAAACAGGGTCATCTGCGATTTCAGAAGGTTCCAAAACCCCATCAAGCAGCATTTCCAACTTCTCTTGAGTGTTAGTCATAAGTCTCGCTCCATGTTTAAGGTGAACTCCACTACTTGATGAAGGCTCCTTCGTTAAATAAAGTTCATTTCCACTTCATGCATTGCCAGCCGCTTCTACAGCAGCCCAATCCTTCAAGAAACCTTCAAGTCCCTTATCGGTAAGTGGATGCTTCATTAATTGGCGGAATATTTTTGCTGGCATTGTAGCTGTATGAGCACCTAGTTGGATACACTGAAGGACGTGGGTTGGATGGCGAATAGATGCTGCCAAAACCTTTGTCGTAATATCATAACTAGCCCAAACTTCCATTATTTCAGCTATCAAATTCATTCCATCATGCCCAGTATCATCAATTCTTCCGATGAATGGTGAAACATATGTTGCTCCTGCCTTTGCAGCCATTAGTGCTTGAGCAGCAGAGAAAACCAATGTGACATTTGTATCAATGCCCTTTTCATTGAGAACCTTAGTTGCTGCTAGTCCTTCTGCAGTACATGGAATCTTTATGATTACATTGTCAGGTAGATCAGCCTTTAATGCAAGGCCTTGAGCGATCATTCCTTCTGTATCCATTGCAGTAACTTCAGCAGATATCGGGCCAGAGCAAATACCAGCGATCTCCCTCACTACTTCTTTGAAATCGCGTCCACTCTTTTTGATGAGAGAAGGATTAGTCGTTACACCGTCGAGAATTCCCCACGCAGCAATCTCTCTTATTTCATCAACATCGGCAGTATCTAGGAAGAACTCCATGATACGGTGGCATAGCCGGTTGTCTATGAATTAATCCCTTTCAAACAAAAGCAGTTCAATAAAGACAACATTGTTATTTAATGCAAAAATCATTCAAGATTTTCTTGCTATTGCTCGCTGTGCCGCCTGTTCTATATATTTTGAATTGAGTTTCATAACCTCTAGCATCTCATCGGATTGACCCGATTCACCGAATCTATCAGCAACACCAACCATTTCCAATGGAGCATATTTATTGGTCACTAGATGTTCTGCAACAGCACCACCTAGTCCACCGATTACATTGTGGTCTTCCGCAGTTACAATTGCGCCGCATTGTGAAGCTAATGAATCAATTAAATCACCATCTAATGGCTTTAGAGTGTGCATGTCAACTACTGTTGCGTTGATGCCCTTTTCAGCCAACAGTTCAGCAGCCTTCATCGATTCCGAAACTAGTACTCCACATGCAATAATGGCAACATCAGTTCCCTGACGCAATGTGATCCCTTTGCCAATAACGATTTCAGATTCTCTTCCACGATACATAACAGGGGTTTTGTTTCTTGCAGTCCTCATGTAGGACGGTTTATTCAATGCAGGCAATTGCTTGGTCAATTCCAAGGTTGAAACATAATCTGAAGGATGCATAACTACAACATTTGGTAGAGTTCGGTAAATAGCAAGGTCTTCGATCGATTGTGCACTAGAACCATCAGTTCCTGTGTGAGTTCCACCGTGACTTCCGCACAAATGTACTGCCAAATCTGGTCTTGCAACTCCATTACGCATTTGTTCAAATGCCCTTTCGGTAAATATTGCAAATGTACTTGCGAATGGGATGTAGCCAGATGATGCAAGTCCTGCAGCGGTTAGCAGCATGTTTTGCTCTCCAATACCACACGAGATTGAACGTGCAGGATATTTGTTCTTGAAATGTAGCGATTTTGTTGATTTACCCAAATCTGCCTCGAGTACGACAACCTTTGCATTATCTGCAATTTCAAGTAATGCTTGCCCATATCCATCTCTTGTTGCTGCCATCTCACTCATACAATCACCTCGCCTAGTTCTAGCATTGCTTGAGCAAATTGTTCATCATTAGGTGCTGCTCCATGGAATGAAGGATTGTTTTCCATAAAGGACACTCCAGCGCCCTTGATAGTATGTGCGATCAAGATTGCTGGCTTGTCGTTAGTAGCCTCAAGGAAATCTAGTCCAGACATTACCTCTTCCATATTGTGTCCATCTATTTCCTTGACCTCCCAGCCAAACGCTCTCCACTTTGCAGGAATGTCAAACATTCGCATTTGCGCTTCACAAAAGTCATCATTTTGAATTCTGTTGCGGTCGAGTATTACTTTCAGATTGCCAACTTCATGATGCGCTGCAGCCATTGCTGCTTCCCATACACTACCTTCTTGAATTTCACCATCTCCTATCATTACGAATGTTCTTCGTTCACTATTGTCTAGGCGAGCAGCTACTGCACATCCTAGGCCGAATGAAAGGCCCATTCCCAAAGAACCAGCAGAAAAGTCAACACCAGGACACCATTTCATGTCCACGTGTCCTTGGCATTTTCCGCCAAGAACTCTGTATGAATGTAAGTCTTCATGATCAATGAAACCCATCTCTGCCAATACTGCATACATTCCAGGAGAGGCATGACCCTTGGATAGAATGAATCGGTCCCTATCTTCCCACTTTGGCTGATCTGGACGTACTCGCATACGGGTTGCATAAAGTGCTGAAATTAGGTCTATTTCCGATAGTGAGCCGCCAGGATGTCCGGCTTGAGCACGGTAAACCATTTTGACGATTTCAACTCTACATTTTCTTGCAAACTCTTCAAGTTCTGATATTGACAATGTCATGAAAAACACCCTATTGAGCCATTGGCTATGAGGGGGCTCTTTGATACTTGCGCCTCATCCCTAAGGCGAATTACAAGGAATTCATTAACGCTTAGGCATTAGTGATTGGTATGTACGTAAAATAGCATTTCTTACAACGGCTATGGCATCGGTTAGTAAATTGCCACCTTCAGGCAATGCTCTTGTTGCTAACCAGATAAATATTCCAACAAACCAAGCGAAGAAAGCGAGTGAAAGTAAGTTTCCTAATACACCGATTCCTAATAACTCTGGAAGATTAATTTTCATAACTATTAATATCGCTACGAAAACACCCATTATCGATTCACCTGCAATAAATCCAGCTCCAATTAAGACTCCTCTACTCTCTACTTCTTTAGCAGCAGTAACTGCTTCTGAACTTGGTTCTCTATCGAGTGTACCGTCTATTCTCAGGTGAGCACTTCTAAGGGCTATGTATGAAATTACACCACCTAGCATGATAGGAACAGATAATCCGAGTGGCAAATATATTCCAATTGCAACGCTCATTACCGGCATACTTAGTCTAATCAATACAACGGCGATAACTGCTCCTAGTAATACCATTTGTAGATTTAAACCACTTCCAAATGCACCTTCGACAATGGCTCCAATCAATTCAGCCTGTGGAGCGAAGAGTGCATTTTTACATTCAGGGTCACCAGGTAGTGGATCTAATGCACAAGCAGTACTTGATATTCTAAATGCTTCGTGTAGTAATTTTAAAGTTGGCCCAATTACAATAGCACCGGTTACGACACCAATTATTTCGGCAATCTGCTGCCTCCATGGAGTTGCACCAACCATGTGTCCGGTTTTCAAATCCTGCATGACATCACCAGCAATAGCGGCTGATGATGCTACGATTGCGGCGATTAGCAATGTTGCATACATTAGAGTGCCCGTGGACAATCCGAGAAATAAGTCACCTACCACCCATACGAGTGCAACTGTGAATAATAAAGTTGCAATTGTCATTCCTGAAACTGGAGAATTGGAAGAACCAACTACACCGGCTATATATCCAGCAACCGCTGCGAAAAAGAACGAAACAACTGCCAAAAACGCTGCACCAGCAAAGGCTAATACAATTGATTTCAATGCAATAGCATAGAATATAAAGGTCGCTAGAACAAGTAGACCACATACTACCAAAACTTTGCGAAGTGGTAGATCTTGTTCAGTGCGTACGACTTCAAATGCAGCCTCATCATTCTTTTCAAATGCCTTTGATAATCCTGTATAGATGGTTCCTTTCATCGACCATAGAGTGTAAACTCCTCCTACTACCATAGCGCCAACACCAACATAACGTATTTGTGAAGACCATACTTTGTAGAAAGCCTCTACCCCATTTGATGCTTCAGGCCATCCGTTTATCAATCCATAAATTGGAACTAATATTCCAAAGCCGATAACGCCGCCCAAGAAAATGAATGAAGCGATTCTTATTCCGACGATATATCCTACAGATAATAGTGCAATTGACAAATCCATACCAGCGTATAATTTTGTACTCAAGAAATCTACAGAACTTTCAACTGTGTGGTGTGTCACATTGAAACCTTTTACCATGAATCCATATATTGCACCAATTCCTAGTGCATACAAGATTGCTAATGCGCCTTCTCCACCCTCTTCACCAGCAACCAACACCTCTCTACAGGCAACACCTTCTGGATAAGGCAGGGCTTCTTCTACGATGAATAATCTTCTTAGTGCAATGGTGAACATTGTACCCAACAACCCACCAATAAGTGCAATTACAAATGTTTCAACAAATTGAATATCTTCCCACAGTCCAATGACTAGTAGTGCTGGAACTGTAAAAATAACTCCAGCTGCAAGTGATTCACCAGCACTTGCCATTGTTTGCACTGCATTGTTTTCGAGGATTGTGACATCATCAAACATTGTGCGTAAAATAATCATTGACATCACTGCAGCAGGAATCGAAGCAGATACGGTCATGCCCGCGTATAATCCTAGATATGCATTGGCTGCTGTCATCAAAACACCAAGAACAATACCTACGAGGATTACTCTAAGAGTCAATTCCATCGGAGACTCATCGGCTGAGATATATGGTTCGCCCAGAGCGCTCATAATCTCAGCCAAGTGAATTGGGATTTTGAACCTAATGCACATATAATGTCCGTATTAGAAAATCCATTAGCCTGTAAAATACAACCAATATATCTCCTACATTCAATATTAATTGATGGGAACCCCTCCATTATACTCATAAATCATCAATTCTTCGCAGGGTTATTGGATGATTCTTGCGTTCAAGGTGAATACTATGTCTACAACTACTTGGCATGACCTTGAAACTACTGATATTTTGCTTGAATTAGATACTAATTTGGATGGTTTATTACCTTCTGGAGTTAGCGAAAGGCAAGAGAAATATGGTTTTAATAAATTACAAGAACCTGTTAAAACATCTGCTATAATGAGGTTTTTATCGCAGTATCACGATCCACTCAACTATTTGTTAATGGCAGCAGCTTTGGTTGCACTAGCATTACCGGGACATAATTCTGGAGATGCAATATTTATTTTTATTGTTCTAACTGCAAATGCAGTATTTGGATTTTGGCAAGAAGGTCAAGCTGAACAAGCAATGGATGCACTAAAACAAATGTCTGTTTCACAATGCGTTGTTATCCGTGAGGGGATTGATGTAGAAATTTCTACACAAGAATTGGTTCCTGGTGATATTGTAAAGTTGGAAGGAGGATTGAATGTACCAGCCGACATAAGGATAATAGAAGCATTCCAATGCAAAATTGACGAATCGGCTTTAACCGGGGAATCACACACGGTTAGGAAAAATCCGAATGTCTGTGATAATGATACGATACTCGCAGAAAGAATAAACATGGCTTATATGGGCACTTGTGTCGCAACTGGGAGAGCGGTTGGTATTGTTGTTGAAACGGGTATGAACACCGAGTTAGGTAGAATTGCGAGTGATATTGTCGGTAGTAAATCTCCTCCAACTCCTTTAGAAATGAAATTAGAATCATTAGGTAAGTTCCTTGGATTTGTTGCTCTAATAGTAGCATTTCTCTTAGTGTCACTAAAAATGCTAATCGCCTATGGTAATCCGAAAATTGACATTTGGGATGCCGCATTAGAACAATTCATGGTCGCTGTAGCAATTTTCGTTGCAATTGTTCCTGAAGGGTTACCAATTATTTTGGTAATCACTCTGGCTCTCGGAATGCGAAATATGGCCCAGCATAAAGCGATTATCCGTAGAATGAAAGCAGTGGAAACTCTCGGTTCAACTACTGTTATTTGTTCAGATAAAACTGGTACTCTAACTAAAAATCAAATGACTGCACGTCAAATAAACACTTCTTTTGGAGGATTCAATATATCTGGTGATGGGTTCAAACCTGAAGGTACTTTGATGAGCGATGGCGTAAATGTCTCCAATGATCAAATGTCCGCATTACAAAATGACCTCGGTTTTAGATTAACTGCTGCATGTTTAGCATTATGTCATAATTCTCAAATTTCAAAGGTTGATGGACAATGGCAAGCGATAGGAGATCCAACTGATTCTGCTTGCGCTGTTGCAGGATGGAAAATCAATGGCGATGTAAAGAAATTCGCACAACGCCATCCACGTATTCACGAATTCTTTTTTGATAATATTAGAAAGAGAATGACAGTCATTCATGAATATGAAGGAGAAAAATGGATATTTTCTAAGGGTGGAGCAGGTGGATTCAAGTCTTTGGTGGATTGGAAAATTGAGGATGGAGAGATTCAACCGATTGGGCGAAACGATTTTGCAAGGGCAGTCGAAGCCAATAATGACATGGCATCTAAAGCAATGCGTGTTTTAGCATTGTGTGCCAGAAAAATGGATAAGGGCGAGGCCATTGAGGACGTCACTAAAATTGAGTCAGGATTCATTTTCTTAGGACTTGTAGGAATAATGGACCCACCGAGACCTGAAGTGAAAGATGCTATAGCAATTTGTCAAAGAGCTGGAATAAAAGTAAAGATGATTACAGGTGATCAACAAATTACTGCTGATGCAATCGGTCTAGAACTGAATATTACTGATGGGTTGGCCCCAGCAGTTAATGGTAATCAATTATCGAATTTCACTGATGAAGAAATGTTAGATGTGTGCACTAATACAAGCATTTTCTCTCGCGTGACGCCAGATCAAAAGATGAGAATAGTTTCATCTTTACAAGAAAATGGTGAAATCGTTGCAATGACTGGCGATGGAGTAAATGATGCGCCAGCATTATCTAGAGCAAATATTGGTATATCGATGGGGATAGCAGGTACTGATGTTGCAAAAGACGCCTCTGACATGGTTTTACAGGATGATAACTTTGCAAATATTGTATCCGCTATAGAAGAAGGAAGAAAAATTTATCAAAACATACGCAACTTTGTAAGATATCAGATATCAACAAATGTTGCTGCTGTAGCATTAATTGTTGTCTCTACATTCATATTTGGCTGGAACTTACCTCTAACTGCCACTCAAATTTTAGTAATCAATATTCTAATGGATGGCCCTCCCGCGGTTGCACTTGGTGTTGAAAAGAAACATGGAAGTGTGATGAATAGGCCACCGCGTCCAGTTCAGGAAGGATTACCAAGTCTGTCTGATATTGTATTGATATTCTATCTTGGAATTATCATGGTAACAGGTACCCTCATAATTTTCTTCCTTGCTGGTGGAGGAGTTGAGGCCTGCGATGGACTACCATTTACCGAGGAGGATTTATCTCAGTACTTTGACCGCAATGCGTGCTTGATTGGAGATTCTGCCGCAATAGAAGACTGGGAGAACTATTCAGACGATAGATTCGTTTATGCGCAAACAATGACATTCGCAGTTTTCGTGGTATTCCAATTATTCAATGTAATGAATTGCCGAAGTAGCGAGGATAGCGTTTTCAAATTAGGCCTATTCTCCAACAAAGCAATAAATTATGCAGTCGTGATATCGTTCTCATTACTATGGCTAATAATTCATAACTCGTCTGAAGTCATACCTATTCTCGATGTCAAGGTTGGTTCATTATTATCTACAATTGAACTACAAAGGAAAGATTGGCTGATAATAATGGCAGTTGCATCCGGAGTATTTATCGCTGAAGAATTTAGAAAATTCATTGTATATTCACGAGTCTTTGCAATCGGCAAGAAAAGAGCATAATTCAAGGTGTAGTCATATGGAACAATGGTCATCAACTCAGTTACTTGCTGGTTGCCTAAAGGACTGGCAACAGAGGCTAACCGAATCGCTAGAATCTGAGCAGTGGAGTGAAACAATCACTCCGATAGCTGAGAAGGTTGCTTTAGGGGAGAGATTGAGCATTGAAGATGGATTGATCTTATTTCAGCATCCGAATCTTAACGAAGTCGGAAGGTTAGCCGATTTTGTCCGCAAATCACGCTTTGAAAATTTTGCATTCTTTAATTCCAATGTACACATAAATCAAACTAATGTTTGTGTTTTAGCATGCCGCTTTTGTGCCTTTAGAAGAAGTAAGAAATCTGCTGACGCCTATTCACTTGATATTGAAGCATATGTCGAAGATTTATCGAAGTACGCAGATTATGTGGATGAAGTTCATTCTGTCGGAGGATTACATCCTGACTGGGATGTTTTCCACTATCGAGACTTATTCAAAACGGTAAGCAAGAAATTCCCGCATATCACAATTAAAGCATTGACAGCGGTTGAAATAAAACATCTCTCACAGTTGTCTAGTATGTCTTACAAAGAGGTATTGACGATACTAAAGGATGCAGGACTTGGCAGTTTACCTGGTGGTGGTGCTGAAATATTGGATGATGGCGTCAGGACAATTATCTGTAATGGAAAAGAGAGTTCTGAAGAGTACTTGGATATCCATAGAACCGCTCATGAAATTGGTTTGCCTTCAAATTGCACCATGCTATTTGGAACTGTTGAAACGTTGAGACATCGTCTAATCCACATGGATAAATTACGCAGATTGGCTGACGAAACCGGAGGGTTCCAGTGTTTTGTGCCATATCCGTTCTTGCCTGATTCATCCAGGCTGCCTGAAGCTCAATGTGCTACAGGAACTGAAGTATTACGAACCATTGCAGTTTCAAGGTTAATGCTTGACTCTATACCACATATCAAGGCATACCGAATGAATATTGGTGATGGGCTGGCAGAATTAGCATTACAATTCGGTGCTGATGATATTGATGGAACGGTACAAAAGGAATCTATTATGCATTTAGCAGGCTCTACTGCGCCTTTAGATCATGATTTGGGTAAATTGTCCAAATTGATTGAAAATGCTGGATGCATTCCTGTAAGGAGAAATACAACATACGAAAAGTTTGAGAAATTCATTGCCCCAACTCCAAAGCCAATACGCGGTTTGAAAATGGCCCAATAACTCAAACCAATCATGAGTTACACCTTTCAGTAGTCGTCCCTCCCTCGCAACATGGCGACCCATGGTTGGACGAGAACAATCGGTCGCGTTTCCTTTCTCAATTGTGACCCGTTATTCTATGGCCTGGATGAAACATGGAACGTTTTACCAGCACCTCCTTCATGGTTAACTGGCCATTTGCTTCGCAGAGATTGTGTACTAGCGCCAATTCCTGCAGCCGATTATGCAAAGCATGCAGACGAATTAATATTAATTCCAGATATTGGAATTTGTTCTAAGGGTGAGGTCGGTAGTGTACTATTATTTTCAAACAAGAAATTAGAAGAAATGGAATCGATTGCTTTACCTTCTGATTCAGCAACATCGGTAGCACTTTTGAAGCATCTTTTGAAAATCAAGGGATTGAATCCAACTTTGACCCAGATGGGTCCGGATTTCGATTTGATGCTAGATAATTGTGATGGGGCACTACTGATTGGGGATAGGGCTCTTGAGAGTGCAAAGCAATATCCCTCAATGGTACAATTGGACTTAGGTCAAGCATGGCTAGAAAAGTCAGGGAAACCGATGGTCTTCGGGGTCTTCGCAGCTAGAATCGACACTCCTAAAGAAATGATAATCGCAGCACATAACGCTCTTGAATCAAAGTTGGCTCTTTTCGAAACCAGTTCTGAACAAAGAAGTGCTGTAATCAATTGGTCGATCAGCCGTTCCGAATTATCTTATGAGAGATTAGACAGATATTTCGGAGAGGTATTCAATAGACTTGATGATGACCATCTAGCCGGATTGAACCAATTTTTAATAGAAGCATGTGAATTGACTACCGGTGCTCAATTCTGCTGGTGATCAATCATCCTTAGTCAAACGGTCAAGAGCGTCATCCATTACTTGATTATCGGTTTGCCCAGTAACAACTCTGCGAGTTTTGACGACTGCTTTCTTAGTTGCTACTTTCTTAGCAGTAACTGGGGCAGCATGTTCACCTACAGATCTCAATGTAGTCCGTTTCCCCGTCACAACGGCGCCGTCACGGCTTCGTTTAACACTTCCAGCCCTTCTCCGTACAACTACAGGAGTAACATCATCTTCATCGTCGTAGAAGCCACCGATAGTGGATTCGGGTTCAATCTGCTGAACAGCCTCACTAGGTTGTGATTTTTTGCGGCCAATTTTTCTATTTATCTGGCGCTTTCTCATCACTTCATCATGGGTCAATGATTCCTCTTCATCCAATTCATTTACAAACACATCCTCTTTAGTTTTTTTAGGGATGTCTTCAAAGTCATCAAATGCAAATTCTAAATCAACATTACTAGCATTTCTAGTTCTAATATAGGTTAATGCTGATACGGTTAGCATCAAGATGACAAATACTGCAATCCATGGATATTCGATGGTGATTTTGACAAAAGTTTCTAACATTGTTGGGCTGGGTGGAATATCTTCTTCTAATTGTAAATTAATTTTATTTTCTTCAACCCACCATGGACTCCAAGAAGCGGGTAGTCCTTGTTCTCCGTCTAACATAACATGAATTGGGTGTGCTTCAGCTAAATTGGCTATTGAACCATCAGTTGCCTCTGGTTGATACATAAGTGATAATTGAAGCGGATAGCGCGCATCTGGGAACAGTGTAAATGAAACCTTCAATACGATCTTTATTCTTGTTCTTTCATCGTCTATCTCAGTTAATGTCATTCCACTTCTAGTATTGCAACTAACAATCCCATTTTCCACTTGCCCGACAGATAATTCAATCGCAGCCTTCCATGAGTCAATAAAATCAGCAGTATCCATATTATCACAAACAGAGTTGGAGAACCTTACTGCTTCAGAGTGGCTTAATTGTTGGTCTGCGATAACAGATTTACGAGACATGTTTCTGATGATAGATGATTGTTGAGAACTTAATGTTATTACATCCTCAATTTCTAATGTAGTTTGGTTAATCCAAATATTTAGATTTCTAATGTCATCTTGATTTGGCACGTTTGAACACTCCTCAGCACTTGAATCACAATTGATGTCCCACTCATCAGAAATAGAATCTCCATCGTCATCATTATCTAAATGATCAGGAATGCCGTCTCCATCTAAATCTGCACCATTTTCACCGTATCCAATTGGTAATTCGGGCGAGCCGTATATGGCAATATTTTGAGTATCCGAGGTAACAAATATTTTCTCGGGCAAAAAGTTTGAATTTTCAATAACTGCAAAATCAGATGCGCGATGGAATAGTATTGTTTCTTCTTTTATTGTAAATGTAGAGGTCTCGATGGTAATAATCTTTGATTGGGTACTAGATTCTATAATATGAATGTAAGACCCATCGCCAGACCACAACATTTCACTTCCAGAAATAAAGTCGCTTTGATGAATTCCACCTCCATTTGGATCTACCGTTTTTAACCTTCCATTTTCACCCAGTAGGCCAATTCTCAAGTCCCCGCTATCAAAGTCACAACCTACAACTTCGCTATTCAACTCCCACTGCTTTCCTGTCGGGTTGCCTTGTCTATCCCATGTCAATACTCTGCCTGATTCATCACCGGTTAGCACAGTGTTTCCATCAGTTGAAAAGGCAATACAAGATACATCAGTATTATGTCCACTGGACAAACTGCCCTCAATACTTAGATCAGACTTTCTTAATAAATCTACACCGTTATCCGAATTAGGTACTGCCAGAATAGTGCTATCAGGACTCCAAGAAATAGATTTTGTTTCAGAGTTAGAATTACTATTGACATCTGTTATCAATTGGAGGCTTTCAATATCAATCAATTGAATATTATCAGTGCGGACTTCAGAACCGATTAACGATAGCGCCAATGTCGCTCCATCGGGAGAAAATTTCAAATCCACAATTTGCCTAATCAATTCAAAACTTGCTAGTAATGAATTGTCTTCGATACTATGGATTGTTAGTACCCCATTATACCCAGTGGCTAACAATGTGTTGTCATAGTTAATGTCCACTGCTTGGCTATTTGATACTTCTAACGGGTTTGAGAGTCCACCGGTATAGGATAACCCAGATGATGTAGCAGTAGTTGCTGGAACAAGAATAATTAACAATAACATCGCTATAGATGAGAATTGGAAATCAATTATTCGACTTCTTAGCATATGCGCCCTCAATTTGCTGAAAGCATATGGCTTGAAAACATCTCGGTGAAAAATCCCCCGAATCATCATTATTTGCGATTTGGCAACATTAACCATATAGATTGATGCGGTTGATTGATGAAGGGTTTCTTGGTCGGACGCATTATGCACACTGAGTTGCCACTAGACGCTGAAGGTAATAAGGTGGTCCGTATTGGACATTCACCCGATCCAGATGATGCTTTTATGTTCCACGCAATGACAACTGGAGCCTTTCCTACACCGGGCTATAAGTTCGTACATGAGCTACAAGATATTGAAACTCTCAATCACAGAGCCATCAATCAAGAACTTGAAGTTTCTGCAGTTTCCATTCACGCTTACCCTGAAATTTCACAACACTATGCTTTGATGAACTGTGGTGCTTCGATGGGAGAGGGATATGGTCCGATGGTCGTTTCGATGCAAGGGGTATCAGAAGATGATGTGCGCTCCAACATAATCGCAGTACCTGGTATGAAAACTAGTGCTTATCTTGGTTTGAGGTTGGCGTGGGGGGATTGCCAAGTTGAAGTGGTTCCCTTTGATGAAATAATTCCTAGAATCCTAGATGGCACATTTTTGTCTGGATTAATTATCCACGAGGGCCAATTAACTTATGTTGAGCATGACTTGAATGTCTTGTTGGATTTAGGTGTTTGGTGGAATGAGCGCACAGATGGTTGGCCGATGCCTCTTGGCGGTAATGTCGTTAGAAGAGATTTGGGCCAACAAGTTATGGAGGATATCACCCTGTACACAAAAATGAGTATTGAACATGCTATTGCGCATCCTGCTGATGCCCTTGAATTTGCCAAAGCATGGGGTAGAGGAATTGATGATGAAACAAATAAGGAATTTGTTTCCATGTATGTAAACGACAGAACGATTGATTATGAGGACGAAGGGCGTTCTGCTGTACGTCAATTCATCAAGGAAGGGCAAGAACTTGGACTCATAGATTCGACTTTCGACACCAGTAGCATGAAATTTATTGGTTCTCCTGAATGAAAAGGTGATTAAATGGATATTGTAGATAGGGCGCCGGGTGTTAGCCAATATGGCTCAGTCGATCCAGCACCTCCGTCTAAAGAAAATGATGTTGAAAAACTAAAACTTCACCTTTTGGATGAAAACAATCAGATGTTCCTGCGAATGAGGGCTGTTTTTTCTTTGAGAAATAATGGTACAGATGAGGCTTGTTTAGCATTATGCTCCAGCTTTTGTCACAAAGAGTGCTCTTTTACGGCATGAATTAGCCTATGTTCTTGGACAGATGCAAAATGTCGTTGCTATTCCTACTTTGATTGAGCGGTTGAGTGATCTGGAAGAACATATCATGGTTAGGCATGAGGCTGCTGAGGCAATGGGTGCCATCGGAGACGATTCGGCCAAACCGATTCTAGAGAAATTTCTCAATGATGAAAACATAGAAGTTGCAGAATCGTGTGAAGTTGCATTAGATTTACTAAATTGGTGTCGGACAGCAGAATGGGAAGATGCTTCTTGGTGAGATTTTAATGCTCAAGTTCAAAGACTAGCCAGCACCCGCATAATTTAGAGGCAAACCCTATGCCACACGAACACATACAATTGGCCCAAACTCCAAATGGTGAAATCGGTCCACGATGTCACAAATGTGGAGAACGTTTAACTTTTGGAAATGCTATGGTCGTAGACAAGTATTACATGTGCTGGGAACATTATGTGGAAGCAACCGGTGCAGATACAGCAACTACTATCAATGAATCAGAAGGAAGATTTTGGATGCAGAAAGAATGAACTTTCACTTAGTTCAAAAACTGTCACCTTCTGTCCTACTATGAGAGGATGAAAAATGTCAACTGGTTGGGCCCGATTCGCACATCGTTTTGGCCAGTATTATCGTACATCTGAGTTCTGGACTCCTCCGCGATTAAAATCAAGAGAGTGGATGTTTATTCCCTTTGGAGGCTCACCTCCGATCAGGCACAAAGGTTTCACCGATATGCAAGATGTTAGGACCTTTCTGTCGGAAAGAGCAATGCATTCCTGTTTCTACTCTACGGCTTATTGGAAAAGACCATATGAGCTAAAAATGGCTGATAAAATCTGGCAAGGTGCGGATTTGATATTTGACCTAGATGGTGACCATTTACCAGGTGTCACCGATAGAGATTTCCCTGCCATGCTAGAGGTCATCCAAGAACAAGGTTGGAGTCTTTGGAATGATTTCTTACAACCTGAATTCGGATTCGATGAAAAATATTTACAAGTTACCTTTTCAGGGCACAGGGGATTCCATTTGCACTACCGCGACCCTAATTTATTTCACTTAGATTCTGAAGCAAGAAGAGAATTGGTATCGCATATTCGTGGTGAGGGTGTTGATGTACAAGGAGGCATGTCTCGCTTCAATGAAACCGACTCCCATGGATGGTCTAGGAGAATTAGAGATGGTGTCGATGACATGATCTTGAAATTACAAGTTATTTCAAATAAGCAAGGAGATTATTCTTCAACATTGAAGGAATTAGAGCATGGTCTCAAATCCCAATATGAGAGAGAAGGAACAACTTCTCAAAGAAGCGCTGCATCAATTAAAAAATTGGCAGAAGTGGTGAATCATGAAGCTCGTTCAAAAAGAATTAGAGAAGGTAATTTTGGCGCACTTGGATCCTACGATGGATTATTCCTTAACTTGTTGAAAACCGACTCTTCGGTAGTCCTAGGAAATGCAGGAGAAACAGATGAAGTGGTTACCATCGATACTAGAAGGCAAATTAGATGGCCTACATCTCTTCATGGCAAAACAGGAATGCGGGTAAGTGAGTTTCCATTAAATCGTTTGGACCCTGATGGTTCGAACCCATATAGGCCACTTCAAGAGGCTTTGGTACTAAGTGGTCAAGAAAAGTTGCGGGTAGAAATTACAGTTGAGGATGCTGTTGCCCAGTTCCATGACAAAAGATATGATTTAACGCGTGGCCAAATTGTGGAAATAAGCGAGGCTGGAGCGACATTTTTGGTTTTGAAAGGCTGGGCAAAAATCGTATAATTGAAAACAAATACATCATCTTTGAATCTATCTCGCGCATACTCCTTCATCGGTAAGGTTCAAGGGTAGAGTTTGACCCACCGTAGGTGGGGTAAGCCGTATGAGTCAGCAAGATGATGAAAAAAAGGACAGCAAATTGCCACCATTAGGGGCACTTCCTCTACCACCAATGCCACCATTACCGCCCATGCCAAGTATGGATTCACAATTACCACCTATGCCGGCTATGAGTGCAGAATTGCCTGCACCATTGCCACTACCACCTGCTCCAGTCATGGATGCCCCATTACCGCTACCACCTGCACCAGTTATGGATGCACCATTGCCACTACCACCTGCACCTGTTGCGGATACCACATTACCTCCAGCGCCACTGCCAATAGTAACGCCTGCAGCGGTTGAACCTACATTGCCGCAAACTGACTCATCTTATGGTGATCTTTGGGCAAAGCGGTCAGACAAACCGCTTCCACAAATTTACGGACACATTGACCGCATTGCTAATTCAGAAGCGGGTTCTTTGTTGGATCGATACTCGGACCGGTTTGGACATTCGATAGACCGCGACATCATCGTATTGAGAAAGCAACAAATTGATGACAAAGTTTCAGAAATTAGAGATGCGCCAACTGTTGAATTGATGGATGTAGAAACTATGGGTTTAGAACTTACTGAAGACATGGACCTTTCTGAGCAATTATTAGCTATTGAAAGTGAATTACGTTCACTAAAACCGGAATACCAGGCTGCAAAAAGTTCTGGTGATTCCGAGTTATTAGCCCAACTAAGGCCTCAATTAGAATCTTTAATGGGGCAAAGAAAGGAATTGCAAGCAATTATCGCATCTTCGGAAGAATCAGTAGTTGCACAAGAAGCAGAAGAAACCGATGGAGAAGATATCTTTACTTTATTCGTATCAATTGTCGATGACCTATTGGGTTCAAATCTCCCTGAAGATGTCGTCGCAGAATTTATCGAAAGTCCTGATTTCCAAGTATACCAGCAAGTTGGCAGTGACCCACAATCTGCCGATGAGGAGTTGAGAGCAGCATTCTTTGCCATCGTCGATGGCCAATTAGGAAATATGGATGGCGCAGACATCCAAGTATTCGTCGAATCAGAACAGTTTGAAATTTATCAGACAGTTGGAAATATGTATCAGTGAGCGTGAGAAAATGGGACTACTCGATAAAGCAGGAAATGTTGGAACAACACCGGATGAAAAGCCTAAGGCTGTAGCAAAAGCAGTTGCTAAAGCAGCACCTAAGGCGGTTGCGAAGCCAAAGGCAGCAGTGAAAACCACTGTTTCAGCTAAACCGGTTAAAGCGAAGAAAGTTAGAACTCCGCGCACAACTGGATTACCAGAGGGCTATGAATTAGCATCAAAGATAAATCGTGCAATCTGTTGGTGGATAAATATCGCTGTCAATTTCTCAGCCCTAACGGTTGCTCTTGTGTTAACAGCTTCCAATACTGGTACGATAACCACCTACCTCTATATCTTATCAATTCTATTGATTTTCCTAAATGTAATCGTAATTCCAGCAAAGACTGGCAGAACGATTGGACACTTTGTATCAAGAACAAAATTCATGACTGCAAATGGCGAAAAAGCGAGTGTTTTTCATTCAATTCTAGCAAATACAGTTGGATTATTTACCTTAATAGGATTCATACTTGTCCTAATCAATATGTCCGATTTCGATCCTAAAAATTACTTTAGTGTCGCCGGTTTAGTAATTGGCATAATTTTCATTGTACTTTGGTTTGTAAATAGAAATTTCAAGAAAAATAGTGATATGGATCAAGGACTCTATGACTTGATGTTCAGAGCATACTTGGTAAAACACATACCGGTAGAAGGGGAAGTCTCAACAGGTATTTGGGGCAGACTTGAAAATGCTGGAGAATGGGGTGACAAGATTGCTTCTAGGAGAGAAGAGAATATTAAAAAGTCTGCAGAAAAAGCTGCTGTTAAGGCTGCTAAGGCTGAAGAGGATGCAAAGAAAGCTTCCACTGATAGTTCAAAGAATAAATAAATCACTTCTTGATGATCATCATGATAAACCAGTCTAAGTATGGACGATTTGTAATATTTTTAATATTACTTCTCATCACTTGTACTATTAGACTAATGGGCAACTACTCCCAATTAGCCGATGTTGTTTTTTCACTATTGCTTGGTGCGTTATTGATTAATCTCTTTATCGAATATATAATTATTCAAATATTTAGAAAACCAGATTTCCAAAAGGCTAGCATAGAGATTGAACCTTGGGTAGAATTGATTGCTGATTGCCGTGGTGTTGAAGCCAGAGCAATGCTAAATCGTAGGGATCAAAGTGCACCATTGCTATTGATGATACATGGCTGGAAAAGTAGCGCTGAATCAGTACGCGAACGTGCTGAATGGTTTTGTGAACAAGGATGGCATGCTTTGATAGTTGAAATGCCAGGACACGGCAGGGCAATGTCAGTTGAAAAATGGACTGCGATTAGAGTAATAGAACACACTGTAGAATTGATGGATTCATTAGATAGTTTACTACCTTCAGAAAATATCACAGAAATTGTGTATTATGGGCATTCTATGGGTGGATTCGTAGGTCTTAATCTCTCAAAAAGAATTGATAATTATTCTTGGGGTAATAAAATCAAAGGATGGATACTAGAATCTCCTATGACCAAATATTCAATGGTGTATGAAGAATCGTTAATGCACAACAGAATCCCGCAATTTCTTCATCCATCTATTCAAAGAAGGTTGCTAGTTCAATTCTCAGCACTTCATCCACAAGAAAAACCTATTCATTCACTTATAGAATTAGACGTTCCGATCTGGGGTATGCCACAACAACCTACGCTCATCCTACAAGCAGAAGAGGATTCAGTCCTAGGGAGATCTCATTACGACTTACTTGTCTCGTCGATGATTGATGCTGGAAGAGAGGAGATTCTTACAACACATCTAATTAAAGACCTACCACATTCAAGTGCTAGAATCAATTCAACAAGAAATCATCACATTGAGCAATGGCTGGAGAAGAATTTCTAAATAAATTATTCTTCGGAATCATCTGACGATTCTGCGTATTCCTTCGCCAATTCGCGCATATCATCAACTTCATCTAATTCATCAACTATTTCTTCACCGAGTATTGTCTCAAGAACATCTTCCAAAGTTACAAGTCCGGCAGTACCGCCAAACTCATCCTTGACAATGGCGACCTGTTGCCTTTGCTCTAAGAATATCTCAAGCGCATGGTCAACAGAGTCATCGACGAGAATAGAGATTGCGGGCTTCTTGAACTCTCCAATTAATTTATCTGATTCATCTCTACTAGCTGCCATCAGTATTTCAGAACGTATCACAAAGCCTGTGATCTCATCAATAGACTCTTCATAAATTGGTATTCGAGAAAAACGGATAATCTTGTGTTCTTGTAGTATCTCTTCAACCGTAGCTGTTGACATAAAAGCGGTCATAACTACTCTTGGAGTCATTATTTCACTAACATTAATATCTCTCAATTTTAGTAAGTTATGAATTACTTCTTCTTCATCGGCCTCAAGAATGCCTTCTTCTTCACCGAGGTCAACAATTGCAACAACATCATCTCTAGTGACGAGGGTATCATCACCCTCTGGAAGAATTGATTTTAATAATTGAATTGGAATGATGATAAATGCTAGTAATTTAACCAAAACCTGTAAAATCATTCCAGTTATTGGAACTAGTTTTTTCCAGTATGCAGTCCCAAGAGTCTTTGGGATAATTTCAGAGAAGAATAAGACTGCAATCGTTAGAATGATTGAAGCACCAGTAAGATACTCTTCTCCCCAAATAGTCTGTACCTGTGAACCAACACCAGCAGCGCCCATTGTAT
This sequence comes from Candidatus Poseidoniaceae archaeon, assembly GCA_028821785.1. Lineage (GTDB taxonomy): Archaea > Thermoplasmatota > Poseidoniia > Poseidoniales > Poseidoniaceae > MGIIa-L1. Next base: position 40,806 of record JAPKFC010000001.1, read on the forward strand.
GAGCGATTGTATTCAAAGTTAAGATCGAAGTTAGAGGCTTAACCGCATCATCATCTTTCAGTTGCGCCCACAAATGTCCTGATTTCTTTCCCTCTTTTTGCAGAACTGCAATATGAGTATGAGGTACCGACAATACAACTGCTTCAAGTATTGAGCAAATGAAAGAGATTCCTAAGGCCAAAACGGCATAAAATACTAGTAAAGTGATGTCCATTTGTAGTCAGCGACTCCGGGGCCCATGGTGGGTAAGTGGAACATGAGAGGTGATAGTTCTTGATGATAACCCAATGTAATGATGAATTTCAATATATATTTGATTATATCATTTCGCCATTCACTCGTCATTAGAAGTAAGATAAACCCATGCAAGTCTAGTATTACAAGGGTGAAACTCAAGAAGGACATCACACCCGCATTGAACTAGGGATTGTTATGGTTGATGAGCATGTACTGATTTGTGTTGCTTGGCCATATGCTAATGGCCCACTCCACTTAGGTCATGTTGCAGGCTGTTATTTGCCACCAGATATCCAAGCCCGTTTCGAAAGAGCGCGAGGAAATAGAGTTCTGATGGTTTCGGGAAGTGATGAACACGGAACTCCAATCACAGTCACAGCGGAACAGAATGACATTACACCTCAGCAAGTTGTTGATGAATACCATGCTGTCAACTCCAAGGCCCTAATAGACCTAGGATGTAGTTGGGAGCCAAATATTGATTCGCGGGGAATTGAATATGGTGGATCATTATTCAATAGAACCACCGATCCAATGCACAAACAAATAGTTCAGGAAAACTTTTCTTCATTGATGGATGCAGGTTTGTTTGAAAGAAAGACTACTCAGCAATACTATGAGACCAATAGCGACGGAAGTGGCCGGTTTTTACCAGATAGATATGTGGAAGGTGTTTGCCCATCTTGCGCAGAAGATGGTGCCAGAGGAGACCAGTGTGATTCATGTGGAGCTACCTACGAATCAACCGAATTAAAGAATCCAGTTTCTAAGATGAACCCTACTGCCAAAATTGAAATCAAAGATACTGACCATTTCTTTTATCGTTTAGATTTATTCCAAGAAGCCCTACAACAACATGCAGATGAAAGGAAATCAGTATGGAAGCCAAATGTTCGAGCTATGACCAAGCAATGGTTGGACATGGGTTTGCGGCCTAGAGCAGTTACTAGAGACCTTTCGTGGGGAATTCCACTACCCTTGGAAGATCCTGAATGGAATGGTAAATGCGTATATGTTTGGTTTGAAGCGGTACAAGGTTACTATTCATGCGCAAAAATATGGGCTCTTCGTCATGCACAACAAGGTGGTCATCCCGATGGACTAGATGCCTGGAAGAATTGGTGGTGTGTTTCAGAGGATGGGACTAGCCCTAGGCACTTATATTTCTTAGGAAAAGACAACATACCATTCCATACCGTAATCTGGCCAGCATTAATTCTTGGACTCAACCATGCTTCAAAAGGGAAGACAGCAAGCGACTCTATAGAAATGCCTTCAAGTGGAGATTTAGCATTGGAGACAAATGTACCGGCAATGGAATATCTAATGTTATCAGGCGGCCAGTTTTCTAAATCACGTAAACACGCTGTATGGTTACCTTCATTCCTTGAAAGATATAATCCCGACTATCTTAGATACTATCTTTCAATAAATATGCCAGAAATTCATGACACTGATTTCAATTGGCCTGATTTTGTTGAAAAGATCAACAGTGAATTGATAGCCGCATATGGTAATTTTGTTCATCGCGTATTAACATTAGGCGTTAGATTGCCAATGGGTGATAATGGCCCTCTTGCCGATATTGAAATCGCAGAATTAACAGTTGAACACCGCCAAAAATTAGAGGAAATACATGCTTCCATTACCGATTCACTGCTTAGACACCGCTACAAAGAAGCGTTGCGCCATGTTATGTCTGCAGCACAGTATGGGAATCAAATACTACAGGCAGCAACCCCATGGAAGTATCTCAAGAGTGAGGAGGATACAGAAGAGAGAAGGCAAAGTTTGTCAACTCTTGCATTCGGCTGGCGTTTATCTCGTTTTTTGGCAATCACTTCACAGCCATTCTTACCATTTAGTGCTGCTAAGTTATGGAATGCACTAGGGCAAACAGGCGATGTTAGTCTTGTTTCATGGGATGATGCGATAGATTGGGATGTCACAATGACCTGGAGTCAGGAAACGCCTACTCCGCTGTTTGAACGCCTCGAATTAGATGTTATTTTGGAAAGTGAGAAATCTCTAACCGAACCAGATACAACAAAAGCAGATGAAAAGCCAATTCACACAGTTAAAGGTAGCAAGAAAAACAAAAAGGAGATGAAAGAAATGATTGAAGCACCAGAAGGAATAACATATTTGAACTTTGAAACATTTATGCAAGTTGATCTAAGAGTAGGAAAGATATTGACTGTTGAGGACCATCCTAATGCAGACAGATTATATGTTGTGACAATAGATGACGGCAGTGATACTGAAAGGACTATTTGTGCAGGATTAAAGCAATACTATCAGGCAGAAGAGATGGTTGGTAAAACAGTGGTATTCGTTGCAAATTTGAAACCAAGACCACTTAGAGGAGTCACCTCTGAGGGAATGATGCTAGCAGCAGATGACGGGAAAGATGGAGTTCGATTGGTAACAATAGATGGCGACATCGCAACTGGTTCACAAGTACGTTGATTCACAAACCAAGTCGTGAATTAACAGATTTCATTGATTCCCTAGACAATACTCTAGCCTCTTCCAAAATATCTGGGGATAATTTTCTCATATGAGATCCCATTTCTTCAGGGATTGAAGATAAATTGATTTCAACATTGAATAATGCACCCTTTACAGCCGCACTTGCTAATAATGCTGCAACCCCTACATCAGAGGCCGCATTGCCATTTCCCTTTTCAGCCAAATCAGGGAGGTGTCGAAGTAGTGATAGAGCTAGAGTCGCAGTTTCAAATGGAACTTCAGCTGCTTTGAGTGTACTTTGACGGATGCAATTTCTTCTTGCATCAATTTCCTCATCAGTACCCTTAGGCATCTTGAAGCAGGCCATGACCGCATCGAAGGAGTCACTGTCTTCTATGGCTAACTCACCAGCGCGACCCATTAGAGGAATGGCAGCATTTTGCGCATCTTCTGCAACTTGCCAACCCTCTTGCCATTTTTCCTTGCCGATTGTTAAATCTGTAACCATGCAAGTCAAAGCGGCGGCTTGTCCAAGGGCTACCGCGGCTGCAGTTCCTCCACCAGGAGTTGGGGAAGATGATGCGAGAGCAGCTTGGAAATCACGTAAAGACATGTCCATCCAATTCATTGTTCCACCGCCTTTGCTACAGCCCATTCAATTATTCTCTCCTCTGCATTAAATGGTGATAACTGAGAAAGACCTAAACCTTCTATTGCAGCAATTACCAATTCCTTTTCATCAGTAATTCCTTCCGCAGCATACCACTTTCCAGAATCCAACATAGCAGAAAGTGGAACAAGACCAACTAACTCACTACCAGGTACATTGACTTGATGATCGGATGCAACGCTCTTACAGGCTTCGAATGCAATATGCATTGGACATGCTGTAACATCTCGTAAATTCATAGATACTTGAGAGATGCCATGGCTTTCCAAAGTAACACCCATTCCTTGCACCATGGGTAGCATACCAGGGATTCTTGTCCTTCTTCCATCCGATTGCTTTAGCAATCTACCAGTCGATCTAACCAGCGAACCTATTTTTTTAGCAACAACAGCATCAGTTTCGTCTACATTTACATTATACGCGACCAGTATACTCCTCGAACCGATTGTAATTGCACCAGATTTAGCACAATTTTCATTCCACTGCATAGGTCCAAAGTCTGGTAGCTTAGTTGATTCAGAATGGCTAGTATCGCCGCCACTCATTCTTGCCTGCAGCCCTTCATATTGCTCCTTTCTAAGAGAGGACAAGAGAGTTCTATCATCGTGAGTTGCAGCGAAACCATATGTGAAAGTTGGAACTTCACATTCGTTAGCCACTTTAATCGCTAACTCCTTCGCTAATGCTGAACATTGTTCCATAGTAATACCTTGAAGTGGAACAAAGGGACAAACATCTACAGCGCCGAGTCGAGGATGCTCACCTTTGTGTTGCCTCATGTCAATGTGAATTATTGCTGCCTTTATGAGTTCAAAGGCTCCTTTTGAAACAGGACCAGCTTCACCTGCCAATGTTATTACCGTCCTGTTATAATCAGCATCAGGCTCAACTCCCAATACTGCACAACCAGAAATATTTCTAGCGGCTTGAACTATAAGTTCGATTTTTTCAGTATCAATTCCCTCAGAAATGTTGGGCACGCACTCAACGATTGTTGCTACCATGAACGAGGGTTAACGCATTAGGGCTTTGAATGTTGACAAAGGATAATTTCAAAAATCAACTATAGAGTCCTTCTGGAGTGGACGAAATACCACCCTGATTCCTCTTGCTGTTAATTCTCTTTACAGCCCCGAGTATGTCGTTTTGAGTAACTGTATCGCGCTTATCTCTTATTGCAGTCATACCCGCTTCAACACAAGTAGCCTTCAATTCAGCACCAGAATAGCCTTCGGTTAATTCTACAACTCTTTGAACATTAATTCTTTTAGTATTCATATTCTTGACGTGCAATGAAAGTATGGCACTTCTTGCCTTTTCATCAGGCATAGGAATTTCAATGACTCGGTCAAATCTTCCAGGCCTTAACAAAGCGTCATCCAAAATATCCGGGCGATTTGTAGCGGCAATTATCTTTACATTTTCTAAAGAGTCAAAACCGTCTAATTCGGCTAGTAATTGCATTAATGTTCGTTGAACTTCCCGATCACCGCTTGTAGAACCATCCAATCTTTTTGCACCGATTGCATCAATTTCATCCAAGAAAATAATCGAAGGGGACTTTTCTTTTGCTAATGAGAACAATTCTCTAACCATCCTTCCTCCTTCACCAATATATTTCTGGGCTAATTCACTACCGACCATACGAATAAATGTTGCATCGGTGTGATTTGCTACCGCTTTAGCAATCAATGTTTTTCCACATCCCGGTGGACCAACTAATAAGATCCCCTTTGGTGCTTCAATTCCAACTTTTACGAATAACTCAGGTGAAGTCAAAGGCAATTCGATAGCCTCCCTTATCGCTTCAATTTGGTCGTCCAAGCCAGCAACCTCGCTGTAAGTAACATCGGGTTTCTCAACCATTTCAGCACCGCTAACCATCGGATCCCAAGCATCGTGTAATACTTCGATTATCGCCAAAGTATCTTGGTTTAAGGCCACCCTGGTACCCGGTTGTAATTTAGAAGGTTCAATTCTTTGATTCAATGAAACCTGAAACACAGTACCATTAGATGAGCGTACTATTGCCCTGTCGCTGTCTAGAATATCCTGTAAAGTACCTATGATAAGAGGGGGTTTCCTCATTGATTTTACTTCTTCATTTAGTGTATTTGCTCTCTTCTTAAGACCTCTAACTTCTGACTCAAGGTGTGCTCTATCGTTTATCAGAGATTGGGCTTCTTCTTGCAAAACGCGGTAATCTGATTCTAATTTTTTAAGGTCTTCATCAGAACTTTTTGTCTCAGCGTTAGCGCTGCTCTCGACTTCACTACTCATACGAACAAATCACTGGTTGAGGCGACACCGTATGAACTCCTCGCTTGACAATATAAGAAACGGGCTGTTCCGAAGGATTCAAAGGATTCCGGCTATTAATCATAATTACAGGCGACTGTACGGAAGTGACATTGTGGGAGATTGTGAATTATGTGGAGCAATGAAGGTTGGAGTCAAACACGTAAAAACCGGTAAAACAGAGGTCTCAGCCTGTAGTAAGTGTATTGAAAAATTAAACCTTGGGCCAAAACCCGTCGCCCCTGGATTAGCAAGAGCATTTTCTTCAACTCCGAGGACCAGTGGAACAAATACTCGGACTAGTGGAACTCATCCTAGAGGAAAAAGTATTATGACGCGCTCTGAAAAAGACCTCGCCGACGACTTTTCACTACGTATTTCAACAGCCCGTAAACAGAAAAATTGGAATCAATCGCAATTAGGAAAGAGGATGGCAGAAACTGTAAATATCATCAAATCTGCTGAATCTGGAAAAAGACCAACAGACTCTGTAATAAAAAAGTTTGAACGCATTTTAGGTATTAGTTTGATGATTGAGCACAGGTCAATTGACACCCGAGCTCTAGACAGTGGCCCATCTCGCGGAATAACACTCGGCGATTATTTCATCAAAGAAGAGTGATTCGATGAGAGACATACCAGTCCATGCGATTTGGTTGGCCCAAGATGATCCCAAGAAAAATACTGTAGTTAGCGCCTCAAAAAGAGGCGATATAATAATGCATAAACGGTTTGCTACAGTTCCGAGAAAAGGATTCATTTTAGAGCCATTATGTGGTAAGGTGTTTGGCCCGGAAGACCATGAGGTTCTTCTCAGCAATGGCGGTTCTATAGTTGGTTTAGACTGTAGTTGGGCTAACATTGAAGAAAGTGTAGAACAAGTGATGAAACGGACCAAATTACAACCGCGGATGTTACCCTTGTTATTGGCAGCAAATCCTGTTAATTGGGGTAAACCAAGTAAATTGACAACTGCTGAAGCGCTAGCAACTATTCTATTTTTAATCGGCCGAGAACAACAAGCACGGCAAGTATTGGGTGCTTTTAGGTGGGGTGAGAGATTTTTTGAATTGAATAAGGAACCGCTTGAAGCATATGCTGCTGCAAAGTCTAGTGCTGAATTAGTTTCGTTACAATTCGAATTTTTTGACATTGATAGGTCTTCAATTGAATCCGATTAGAGCGTGGTTATATGAGTGATTTACATAGGAAAATAGGTGTTTCTCGCTGGAATGGCGAGGACTTTACTTTGGATCAAGATCATGTCGCAGTTGAAGCATTAGTGATAATTAGAATCAATGGTGATGCTATTGCAAACCTGTTAGCCACGCCATCTGATTTACAAGATTTGGCGATTGGTCATTGTATTGCAGAAGCGAAAACAGGCCCGATTAGCATTGAAAGTTTTACCACTTCTCTAGATGAGACTGGTACTCACTTCGTGGACATTATTACATCCGAAAAGATTGAACCACTACTTCCCGATGAAAGGATCATTACCAGCAGTTGTGGCGCTTGTGACAGAGACGGAGTGGATGCTTTAATGTCAAATGTGCCACTTGTTTCATCATCACAGATTAGTTTCTCTGCAGCCGCAATAAACACTGCTTTCGAAGAGATGAAAAAACTCCAAATCGGCTTCTCTGTGACGGGGGGAGTTCATGCTGCCGGGCTGATAGATAGTGAAGGAAATTTAGTGGCTATTAGAGAGGACATTGGACGGCATAACGCGGTTGACAAATTATTCGGTTTTGCACAAAGAAATGAAATAAATCTCAATCAGCATGGATTACTACTATCGGGTCGATGTGGGTGGGATATCGTTGCTAAATCGGCCAGAATGGATTGTCCACTGATAGCCAGTATTGGCGCCTCTTCGACTCTTGCAATAGAAGCTGCACGCCAATCTAATATCACACTCTTCTCCTTTGTCCGTAATGACAAAGGGGTAGTGATTGGACCCTCAAGCCGCCTCAATTGAACAAAGCATTGAGAAGCAAAGCCCCAGCGTGGTAAATTACCGGTGAGGGAAATGCGTGAAAAGGTAACTGCCCTCACCCCTCCAGATAACAATAAATTAAAGTTATCAAAAATCAAAACTACTGCTGCGGGAATTCCTGCCGCCCTGTCTTCCATGAAACATGGAATTACAAGAATGGGTGTGGCTAAAACGGTTAAAAGTTTGATGATGGTTAACCAACAGAAGGGATTTGATTGCCCAGGTTGTGCTTGGCCAGATCCATCGCATCGAACTACATTTGAATTCTGTGAAAACGGTGCTAAAGCAATTGCTGATGAGGGAACAAAGGCCCGTGTCACCCCTGAGTTTTTCAAGAAGTATTCTGTACAACATCTTTCCAATCAAAGTGATTATTGGCTAAATAAACAAGGCAGAATTACCAATCCTATGTACCTTGCAAAGGATTCTTCTCACTATACAGAAATAAGTTGGGAGGATGCCTTCGAAAAGATATCCACTCAGTTGAATTCTTTACAATCTGCTGACAATGCAGCATTTTACACATCTGGGAGGACTAGTAATGAAGCCGCATTCTTATATCAGGCATTTGTACGTGCCTTTGGAACAAATAATTTACCAGATTGCTCAAACATGTGCCATGAGTCGAGTGGTAAAGGATTGGGAGCTACAATTGGAATTGGTAAAGGAACTGTTACACTTGAAGATTTCAACAAAGCAGATTTGATACTAGTAATTGGCCAGAACCCAGGTACCAACCACCCTCGTATGCTGACTGCATTAAGAGATGCAAAAAATAAGGGTGCAAAAATAATTCATGTAAATCCTCTTCCTGAATCGGGTTTGAATCGTTTTAAGCACCCGCAAGACTACATGACGGCTAATCTGAAATCTACAACACTTGCTGATGTTCACTTACAAGTGAAAATTGGAGGAGATGCTGCTTTGATCAAGGGATTGATAAAGATTCATCACCAAAAGGGTGGCATCGATGAATCATTCATTGACTCTAAAACAGATGGATATCAATCGATGCTCGAGTCGGCATTGAATACACCCTGGGATGTAATCTGCGCTGATAGCGGATTATCTAGGCAACAAATAGAGCAAGCCGGGCAAATGTGTGCGGATTCCAATGCTACTATCGCTTGCTGGGCAATGGGATTGACTCAGCATCGCAATGCTGTTACAGTAATTCAAGAAGTTGTTAATCTCTTGTTGATGGGTGGTCATGTTGGCAGAGAAGGCGCTGGATTTTGCCCTGTAAGAGGTCATTCAAATGTGCAAGGCGATAGAACCGTAGGGATTTGGGAGGCGCCATCTGAATCATTCTTGGAAAGGTTGGAGCAGGGATTGGGCTTTGAAATGCCTCAACGTCATGGATACGATGTCGTTCACGCGATTAAGGCTATGAGAAAGGGTGATATCGGCGTCTTTTTCTGTTTAGGTGGTAATTTCATCTCCGCCAGCCCAGATACTGAGGCTACTGCTGAAGGATTGCAAAAAGTTAATCTTACAATTCAAGTATCTACTAAACTCAATCGCGCTCATTGCATCACTGGCAAGGAAGCACTCATTCTTCCTTGTCTTGGGCGCACTGAACTTGATGTCACCAAAGAAGGCGAACAATTTGTTTCCGTAGAAAATTCAATGGGTATAGTCCATAGCTCTAGAGGCGGCTTCCGTCCTGCTAGCACACAATTACGTAGTGAGCCATGGATTGTTGCGCAATTGGCCAACGCTACATTAGGTAACAAGCATTTGAATTGGCTTGAACTGACTGATAATTATGACAATATTAGAAATTTGATGGAAAAATCGTTGTATGGCTTCGAAGATTATAACCTTCGAATCCGCAATCCTAATGGTTTTTCACTACCTAATCCACCAAGAGATAGCCAATCATTTGCTACAGATAATGGAAAGGCGCACTTCACTACTAATTCGTTACCAAATGTATCTATTGATGATGACAAATATGTAATGATGACAATTAGAAGTCATGACCAATATAACACTACTATCTACGATCTACATGACAGGTATAGAGGTATACATGGCAATAGACGAGTGGTGATGATGAATGCCAACGATATGATAGAAAGAGGTTGGAAAACAAGAACTATCGTAGACATAGTATCTCATTTTAAAGGTCAAACTAGAAAGGCAGAGCAGTGGATTGTTATTCCTTATGACATTCCGAGTGGCAATATCGCCACTTACTTCCCTGAGGCCAATTGCCTCGTACCCCTTGAATCAACAGCAGACATCTCTAATACGCCAACTTCAAAATGGGTTGTAGTATCATTGCATGAGAGTCACTCCTCGCAAGAGGAGGAGTGATCATGAGCGATATTGGTTATTTACAATTACTTCGTTCAAATCGAAATTTCCGTAATCTGTGGCTTGCTTCGGTAATTTCAATGTTAGGGGAATGGTTCAACACAATAGCACTGTTTTTCTTGATTCTGGAATACACAGGTTCAGAATTTTTACTCGGATTCCTATTCACTGTAAGAATGGCTTCATTTGCCTTAATGCAACCATTTATTGGATTACTAGCCGATAGATATAGCCGTAAATTAATAATGCTATTTGCAAATTTTGTTCAGATATTTCTGGCCCTTGGTTTTCTTCTAGTAGATAGTGCATCTGACATACCGTGGATGATCGCACTATCAGGATTAATGATGTTACTACATGGCACATATATGACTGCTGAAAGGGCTGCAATACCTAATATTGTCAGTGCTGATGATTTGGCCACAGCCAATGCTCTTGATGCAGCCTCATGGTCTACAGCATTGTGTATCGGAGCATTATTGGGTGGAGTCGTGGTATCTTATTGGGGCGCAGATGCAGCCTTTATTATCGATTCAATGACATTTGCAATCGCTACACTTCTATTAATTCCAGTGAAAATACAGCAAAAAGTCGAGGAAGAGATGAAAGCACCATTTTTCAAAACTGCATTATCAAATATCAAACGCGGTTGGTTAAGGGTGTATACTGAATCGCGCTTGTTGAGGATTATTTTTGCAAAAACCTCCTGGAATATCGCTGGTGGTGCATTGGCGGGAGTCTTCTTGGTATTATTGGGGTCAGAAACCGATGGATATGGTGCAGCCATGGGATTCGGTATTTTCTTTTTCGCAAGAGGTGTCGGGACGGGTCTTGGACCTGTAATTGCTAGGAATGTGTTGAAAGATGAATCTAAATGGCCAGGATTAATTGGTAAATTAGTTATCATAAGCGGGAGTTTTTACGTATTGGTTTCACTGACTTTGAATATCAGTATCGTATTGACAGTAGTTCTTATTCTTCTTGCCCATGCTGCCAGTGGTGCTAATTGGGTTCTTTCAACTATTCTAACTCAACGTTGGGTAGAGGATGAAATGAGAGGGAGAGTTTTCTCAATTGATATGTTGTTCATGTCGATCGCATTTTCAATTTCCACTTCAGTAGCTGGATATTTGGTAGAAAATTACAATCTAGGAATCGCTGATGGAATTCTATACTTTGGTTCACTGATGATGCTATCTGGAATATTGTTCACATTATGGAATCCCAGTAATTCAAAAAGCGTTACACCGGCGTAAGATGGCAATGCTCAAAGACAGGCTGAGATGTCCCTGTGTTATGTCGGGAGAGGTCGCCTCTATCCTTGCCGCTTGCCTCGTCTCTGGCATTCCCGATGAGTTACCAGAAATGCCTCCATGGGATGATGGTGTAGACCATGCTCCCGCAAGGCGCCAAGTATTGTCTCATCAAGAGAAGCAATTGGCTATTAGAAATGCATTGAGATATTTTCCAAAGCATTTACATGCAACACTGGCAAAAGAGTTTAGTCAGGAATTGAATACTTTTGGCAGAGTGATAATGTGGCGATACCGGCCCACAGAATATGAAATGAAAGCATATCCCATAGATGATTATCCAGCGAAATGCAAACAAGCAGCCGCGATAATGTTGATGATTCAAAATAATTTAGATCCAATGGTAGCCCAATTCCCTCACGAATTGATAACTTATGGAGGGAACGGGGCAGTTTTCCAAAATTGGGCACAATACAGAATCGTGATGAAATATCTATCGCAGATGTCCGAACATCAAACATTGGTAATGTATTCAGGTCATCCGCTTGGATTATTCCCTTCAAGCCCAAGCGCTCCAAGGGCAATAGTAACTAACGGCATGGTAATCCCAAATCATTCATCTCCTGAAGATTATGAAAGAATGAATGCATTAGGTGTAAGTCAATACGGTCAAATGACCGCTGGCTCTTACATGTATATTGGACCTCAAGGAATAGTTCATGGAACTACAATTACTTTACTCAATGCAGCAAGAGATAAATTAGGAATTTCTGGCGATGAAGGTCTAGAGGGTATTTCTTTCGTGACATCCGGCTTAGGAGGTATGTCTGGGGCTCAAGCGAAAGCTGCTGTGATTGCAGGTGCCGCCTGTATCATCGCTGAAGTTAATCCACATGCGGCTAGGAAGAGGCAGCAACAAGGTTGGCTGAGTACCGTTGCTGATGATGTGGATGATGCAATTGACAAAATGCTCCTGGCAGTCAAAAATAAGGAAGCAATTTCTATTGGATATGTGGGAAATATAGTTACTCTGTGGGAGAGGTTGGCTGAAAGAGATATTGAGGTTGATTTAGGAAGTGATCAAACTTCGCTACACAATCCATGGCAAGGCGGATATTTTCCCGTAGGATTTGATTATGAAGTTGCATCACTAATGATGTCACAGCAACCTCAGAAGTTTGCTGATGAAGTTAAAAATAGTTTGATTCGGCATGCCAATGCGATCAACAAAATGACAGATAAAGGGATGTACTTTTGGGATTATGGAAATGCATTCCTTCTCGAAGCTAGTCGAGCAGGTGCAGATGTGATGGATGCGGATGGCAGTTTCAAATATCCGTCATACGTTGAAGATATCATGGGGCCTATGTGCTTCGACTATGGCTTTGGACCATATAGGTGGGTTTGCTGTTCAGGGAGCCCACAGGATTTAGCAGAATCAGATGCAATTGCTTGCGAAGTTCTTTCTGAAATGATACTGGAATCTCCAATAGAAATTCAACAACAGATGAGAGATAATATCCGCTGGATTGAGCAAGCGGAGTCAAATAACATGGTCGTAGGCTCTCAGGCGCGTATTCTCTATGCAGATGATGAAGGAAGGAGGAGAATAGCGTCAGCAATGAATAAGGCTATCTCAACAGGACGAATATCTGGCCCAATCGTATTGGGTAGAGATCATCACGACGTATCAGGAACTGACTCTCCTTACAGAGAAACCGCAAATATTTCTGACGGCTCAATGTTTACTGCTGATATGGCGGTTCAAAACTTCGTAGGTGATTCCTTTAGAGGCGCAACATGGGTTAGTTTGCACAATGGTGGAGGTGTTGGCTGGGGCGAAGTTGTAAACGGTGGCTTTGGCTTGATGCTAGATGGAACTGATGATTCTGAAAACCGATTACAATCAATGCTACACTGGGATGTCAATAATGGGGTGGCGAGAAGGGCTTGGGCTCGTAATGACGGGGCTATTTTTGCTGCAAAAAGAGCCATGCAATCACAACCGGATTTACAAGTAACTTTGCCAAATATTGTTGATGACGATATAATTAACTCAGTCTGATGTGGTGGTAATATGGGGGAAGACAATACAATCTATCTCGACGGGGAAACTCTGTCTTCTTCGGAAGTGCAAATGGTTGCTGAAGGAAAGGCATCTGTTGCTATTTCTCAAGATTCATGGGTCAAAATTAATGCAGCAAGATCTGTTATTGATGGGATACTGGAGAGAGGGGAAACTGTTTACGGAATCAATACAGGATTCGGTGCATTGGTCAAGGAAAGGATATCAGTTGAAGATTTGGCAGACTTACAAAGAAATCTTATCCGTTCACACGCCACTGGATTGGGAGAGTTCATGTCAAAGGAATTGGTTAGGGCTATGATGGTGACAAGGGCTAATTCTCTTGCAAAAGGATGTTCAGGAGTACATCCTGATGTTGTTAATCAGATAATTGCTTTCATCAATAACGACATTTGTCCAGCGATACCACGTATAGGTAGTTTGGGAGCTAGTGGAGATTTAGCACCATTATCACACATGGCTCTTTCACTAATCGGAGAGGGTGAGGTCTTAACAGAAACAGGCGTTGGTCCTACTAGAGATGCCTTACTCGCCAATGGTTTAATTGGCATTCAATTGAGGGCTAAGGATGGATTATCTCTAATCAACGGAACTAGTCAAATGTTATCGCTCTTAGTTGCTGCTGAACAAAGGCTCAGCCAATTATTACCTCTCGCTGACATCATCATGTGTTGTTCATTAGAAGCAAGGAAAGGAAGTGTAATGCCTGCTGATGAAAGAGTTCATCTGGCTCGCCCTCACATTGGCCAATTAACAACAGCATCACGGATGCGAAGAATAATGAAAGATTCTCCAATTCTTCAATCTCATGCTCATTGTGAACAAGTTCAAGATGCTTATTCATTTAGATGTGCTCCTCAAGTCCATGGTGCTGTTTTGCAGAGATTTATGCAACTGCAAGAAACCTTGGATATAGAATTGAATAGTGCGACGGATAATCCATTGGTATTTCCAGATCCTTCTAACCCTGGTTCACATGAAGTTATTTCACAGGGTAATTTCCATGGAGAAGTTTTGGCATTATGTGCTGATTCCATGGCCCATGCACTTTTTGAATTGGCATCTATTAGTGAACGAAGGATTGACCAAATCCTTGACCCTGCTAGAAGCAATCTACCAGCGTTCTTGGCAAAGAATTCGGGTCTTGAATCTGGATTGATGATAGTCCAATATGTTGCAGGTGCATCTTTGGCCGAATTACACGGTCATGCAATGCCACGTTCAGCATTCTCCACTAGCACTTCAGCAGGGCAAGAAGACCACGTTAGTATGGGTGCTACTGCTTGTTGGAATCTTTTGCTTGCTACCGAGCGATTATCAGAGGTTCTGGCATGTGAATTATTTGTTGCGTGTGAAGCATTGGAGTTTGAACAACTACAACCCGCAGATCATGTTCGCTCATTGAAGCAAAGAGTTAGAGTTATTTCACCACCACTCGATGGAGATAGAAGTACAAGCAAAGAGTTGAAGAAAATTGCCAACCAGTTATGGCAAGGTGGTTGGCTTGCTAGAATTGAAGCAGAATGCGGCAGACTACCTCGTTAATCACAAGGAAAGTAACCATTTTTCCAGTTCATCTAGGCCTGTCAGTTGCCTAATTCTGAATCTAGCAGTGGTTAATTCAGTGGCTGAGATATTATCGGAAATTGCTTCTAGATGGTTTTCTAATTCAACAGCCCTTCTAACCTTCTCCTCAACTGATGAATATAATTGATGAGCCATCTTTTCATCTATAATCGTAAGTGCTGGCTCAACTTCAGAAACATCTAGACCCATTCTCCTCCATTGTAAAATACGGCGCGTAAGGATGGAATTACTAAATCCATTACGAGGTAATCGAGTCAGCATTACCAACTTAGGAGAGCCATCTTCTCTAGTATCTAATTCAATATCTTCCCCAGGCATTTGCTGGAAATTATGAATTTTTATTGCTTCACTGGGATCGTTTTGTGTATCGGAGTTTTCTTCATGGAACTCGATAAGGTCATCTTGCATTTGCGAGAAGATTTCTGCCTCTGGCGCTTCTCTCCTTAATCGCGCTAGCCAAACCGAATCAAACACTAAACAATTTATTGGAAATATGATTTTCCAAGAACTTTTGTATGCTTCATCTCTAATTTGCCGAATAAATGCCAGGACAGCATCCTCGCCGTGTAAAGACACTAGCCACTCAAGTCCTTCTATGATTATCAATCCGTGGTCATTAGGTAATTTGGAAGTGACAATGTGGGCGATTTTTTCAAGACTAGGAGCAATTGCGCCAGCAGTGGCACGGTCGGATAGCCAATATGATTCAACCTTAGCCAAATCAATGTACTCTAACAATCGTTTGTGAGGCTGGCGGCTGAACAACAATACATGTTGCTGAGAGACTTCTAATTGTTTGTCGAGCCAAGGATATAAGACAGTATTGTCGGATAATTCTGCAGTATATAGTCGCCCTTGCTCCATCGGTCAGCCTCCCTTAAATGGTACTATGAAGTAACCGCTCTATTTACTATGTGTCACTGTAAACTCCATCAAGCATTATATCTATTGTTTGTTTGGCATATATAGGTGTGACAATGACCGAGACAGAGAATGATGAAACCTCAATGGCAGAATGTGGGAATTGCCGTGCGGTAATTCCAAGTGATTCTAGCGAATGTTCAGAATGTAAAATCAAGTTTTCGGGACTTTCAGAAGATGCCCTTGGTGAATGTGGCGCTTGTGGAACTTTAGTTCCTCTTGAATCAACCAGTTGCAAAAAGTGTGGCGTTATTTTCGTTGCAGATGATGTGATGGATGTATTGCGAAACTGGCTAGCTAACACTGGTTTAAGCATAGCCTCATTATTTGATAAATTCGATACTAACGGAGACGGAATGATCGACTCTGATGAATTACGGCAAGGGCTGTTAAGCCTAAATCTAGCAGATCTCCCTCCATCACAAATTGATAGATTGATTGAGCAAATTGATATTGATGGCGATGGAAAAATAGACTTAGCGGAATTAGAAAAATCCGTTACTGGCGCAGAATATACTCCTTCTGAGGTTGAAAAAGAAGAAGATTCTGAAGAATCCGAAGAAGAAAATGAAGAAGAAGAAGATTCTGACGCTGATTCTGAAGATTCCGAAGAAGAAAATGAAGAAGAAGATTCTGACGCTGATTCTGAAGATGATAGCGAATCTGCTTCAAAACAATATAACCCTGCCGAGATTCTTGAAATGTTGATTAATGTCATGGATGAGCAAGAGGCTAATCCAGCAGAGATTTTCCATGTATTGGATGAAGATGGTGACAAATATGTTAGCAGTGAAGAATTCTCAAATACGGTCGGAGAACTACTAGAGGGTGAAGATATTAGCCAAACAAGTATTTCAGATTTCATTGAATCTTTAGATTTAGATAAAGATGGAAATATTGACATAATCGAATTCATTTCTGCTATTGAGTCTCAAGAAGATGAAGAACTCGAAGAAGAATCTGAAGAGGATTCAAATTACTCAGAAAAGCCTCCTAAGGAATTCCCTTCACCGATGCAATCAGCAATGATCACTAAGAAATGGAATGATATCTGGTGGCCGCTAATTCACGCAGCATTCTTTGCTTTCATACTTATTTGGGTTGTCAATGGTATCGGCCTTATTGTTGATGGTTCAGGAGGACCTGTTGCATTGGAAACCTCCTACGGGATGGGCAGCGGCGATCTGAGTGAAGGCGATATTTACCCTTGTGATGCAGAAATCCAAGTCGATAATTGCGCGAATTCATTAACTCCTTTCTCTGGTGAAGCCTCATCTATGCCGAAAGGATTCTATGCTGATGGTATCTTTTTCATAATTCTTGGAGCCATGGGTATGGTGGGCTCAATGTTTACACACTTGGTCCTAGCCAAAGGTTGGAGAGAACGTGTCAAGGCTATGAAGGAAGTTGAATCTGATACAGAGGATGCAAAAGAAGCATCTGATGACGAAGATGAAGGTGATTCAGACTCAGATGAAGAAGAAAATGATGATTCTGTCAGCGATGAAGATATCTCTGAAGATGAAGGAGATGATTCCGATGACGAAGAAGGAGATGATTCCGATGACGAAGAAGATGATATCGACGTCGGATCCCATATTGGCCTCACAGTTGATGAGGAAGAATTCTTTGGAACCATAATTGAGTTTGATGACGAGGATGAACTTGTTACAATCAAGGAAGACGGTACTGGTGATGAAATAACTGGATACCAAGATGAGATGTTCTTGGAGTAAATACATGTCCGCCGACCCACTAAATGCATTGCGCGGCACATCCTTTTGTCCTGTCTGCGGTTGTATTGAAACCTCAGGTAGTGTTCGCTGTGCTGAGTGTGGTACATTCCATTCTAGCGCTCATTTAGAGGAGAGAGAAGCACCTCCACCTTCGCAAGAAGTACCAACACAACTAGTTGATCCAGCATCATATTCGTTAGCACCTGGGGCAGACCAGATCCCTGTAGAGTCGTTTGAAGAATCAGATTCTGTAACTAGCTGGGAAGGTGGTTCAACTGATTTCACTGTGGATGAAGAGGACGAAAGGCCAATGAGTAGAGTTGACCCTGATGAATTGGTCTTACCCGATCCAGAGGAATTAACAAATATTAAGTGATACTGATTTATCAGTATATACTTTTTGAATGGTAATTATAATTTATTACTTTCAAAAGTTAAAAGTAATGAAATCATACGATATGAGATATAAATACTGGTGGGCTCGGAGAGAATTGAACTCTCGATCTTCGCCATGTCAAGGCGACGTCATAACCCCTAGACCACAAGCCCCTAGGTAAAGTGAGCCACTTAGGCTCTATATTAAACGGATTCGGTATACTATTTCCGATTCAGCTAACGATCTTAGAAATCTTACCAGTACAACCTGGTTGAGAGCAAAGACCCCCCATTCTAGTTCGTCCATTAGACATTTTGAATAATTGACCATCTTTAATCGGTCCATATGTTTTACACTTCAAACAAAATCCTTCAACTACTGCCATCTCACTCAGTATGTTCCAGACATATCATTGACTTGAACCCTACTATTCGACATCATTTTTGAGAATGTTAGAATTTCTTGAATAATGCACCCTCTGAGGGGGGGATTAGAGGTGCATTTTTACGATTCTTTGAAAGTTTTCCGCTCACAGTATTTCACAAAAGCACTACTGCGTAGCATTTTTCCTTACTAGACTGGTTATTCTATGCCGCCAGATAAATCCAATGTCGTATAACTTACCTTATACGACATTATACTGCACGGTTTGAGAGTGATTATTCCGATTGTTCAAGATTAAGTTGCAAATCTTCAGTTTCGATTGTAAATACACCCACTAACGGAGGGCCGAGTAAGCAAGAATCTAATCCACCATCACGCGAATCAAGAGTTTCAATAATTGCATTTGAAATATCGATCCAATCTTGCCTAGATGCAAAAACACTCTGGACAAGAAGTAATGGTTCACCATCACTAGATTTAGCATACCATGCTGCAAGACAACCAGATTTTTGTCTTTTGAATTCTTGACGCGTATTGAGCATTCGTAGGAGTCTTGCATCTTTACCTTGAGCTGGTGAACAAACTACAGTTTCCATTATTGCTTCAACCATGATTTCCACCTTATTAATAATTACACTGGTTTAATATTATTTACTTTCTAAAATCTATTAACACATAATTCAGTAGTGTCGAATTAATGGAAAACCAAATCACCTTCAAGCATAGTAGCATGGAATGGTGAATCTCCAGGTTGTTGGCACCAAGCCTGCCACCATGGACCATCTACGATATTCAAGTTCGCAACCGCACCTTCTTCGATAACTCCGTGTCGCGCACCCGAGGGGTGTGGAGTTGTTTGAGCAGGGTTGCGTGAGCAAGCCACTAGTGCCGCTAAAGGTGATACTGCACAACGTTGTACGAGTATAGAAGCGATAAAGGGTAAACTCAATGTTTGGCAATTAGGATTGAAATCTGTGGCAACAGACCAAGTGAATTGTTGTTCAGTGATTTCGTTAAAATCAGGCCACTGTTCGCCCATTGAATATGGTGTTCCGGGCAAAAATCCGCAATTAACACCGTTCTCCTCCATTTTTATTCTAGCATCAGTAGAAGTGTAATGGGAATGATCTGCACTGGTTACTGCTAATTCGGCAGCTAAGTCTCCACCACCACCATCGGTAAACTCGTCAACATGCATTCTCAAATCGAGACCTCCTTGTTTAGATTGTTTTAGAATGTCCTCACTCTCTTCAATGGTAAACCACCCCGGCTCGCAAAATACATCAGCAGAACGGGCAAGACCTTGTTCCAATACAGCAGGTAATTGTTCGCTCAAGATTTCTTCTACGTAATCGCTCCTCGAGTAACCCTTCGGAGTAGCATGCGCACCTAGCCAAGTTTGATCAATACTCGGCAGGTGATTCATTTTAGAGAGTTCATTTGCTGCGGCGATTAGTTTTAATTCAGACTCTGTGGATAATCCATATCCACTTTTTACTTCTAAGTGAGTTGAACCATTTCTAAAAGCACCCCTCAAGCGCTTGTAACCTAATTCAACCAATTCGGCTTGTGTTGAATTACGTGTTGCTTCAACTGTAGAAACTATCCCTCCACCCATTGAAGCGATATCGGAATAAGAATGTCCTTGCTGACGCCACGATACTTCTCTAGAGCGGTCCCCCGACCACAATAAATGGGTATGTGCATCTACTAGACCCGGTATTATTGCCTTTCCATTCAATGAATAAATTTTACACTCCGAATTATCCAATTTAGAGTGGTGGATGTTTTCACCACCATACTCATCTTCTAGAGACTTTGAATCATCAATTTTCACAATTATGCCGTCTTCTATAACAATTCCCTTTCCAGCAGGATTAGTCAATAACTCAGAATCGAATATATCCGCACCCTTCAAAGAACCCTTTCCAGAGAGGTGGGCCATCGGCCCAAGGTCCAACAATACGGTTCGCATTGGTGGGGCTTATGCGTGAGGGTTGAAGAACCATAGCCATGAGCACTGTCTGAGCGCGATGGATAAGTGGACCCTTGGAATTGAGTCAACCGCTCACACACTATCATTTGGATTGGTAGATCCTAATGGCATTCCGTTTCCATCTTGTTCCGATACCGTCAGTCCCGACGAGGGGGGAATTCATCCTCGTGAAGCAGCGGATCATCACAAAGAAGTTGCACCGGTCTTGCTAGAAAAAATACTTCTAGAGAATGAATTGAATATCTCCGATATTGGAGCAGTTGCTTATTCACAGGGGCCTGGATTAGCACCCTGCTTAAGAGTAGGTGCTGCTATTGCGAGAGGGATTTCTAGTAGACTTGGAATTCCATTAATTGGAGTTAATCACTGTGTTGCACATATTGAAATCGGTAGAGACCAATGCGGTTGTATTGACCCTGTATTGCTATATGTTTCAGGAGGAAATACCCAAGTTATTGCAAGGCTGGAAGGGCGTTATCGTGTATTAGGTGAAACACTCGATATTGGCATTGGCAATATGCTTGACAAATTCGCACGCACTCAGGGAATACCATTTCCTGGCGGCCCAGTGATTGAGAAATTAGCCGCACAATGGCTTGCCGAAAACCCTAATCCCTCTATGGATGGTTTGGAATTACCATATGCTGTTAGGGGGATGGATTTGGCCTTCTCCGGAGTCATGACCGCAGCTCAGCGATTACTTGATTCTGGAAAATCTCTCGGCGCTGTATGTTGGTCATTACAGGAGCATGCATTCTCTGCATGTGTAGAAGTAGCGGAACGTGCAATGGCTCATACTGGAAAATCAGAACTGTTACTTGGTGGCGGTGTTGCATGTAATATGCGGCTACGTAAAATGTGTGAACTAATGGCGGATGAGCGCGAATCAATTTCATTTGCACCTCCACGAATGTACTGTATTGACAACGGAACAATGATTGCAAAATTAGGGTTTTTGGAATTACTAAATGGTAGAATTACGACATACTCTGAAAGTGCCATAGACCAGTATTTACGAACTGACCAAACCCCAATTAGTTGGGCATGAGGGCACGGTTGTAACGCTAACCGTTTTATGGGGTCGGCTACGCCACACACTTGGGGGAGACAACCATCGAGCGCAGAAAGAAGAAGGGCGACCCCGATAACCCATTTGCCCCCGATGCTGGTGCAGTGAGAAATCAGAAACACAACCAACGCGTTCAAATCACTCGTACAACTGCTGCTAAAGCACCAAATTCCGCACCTCAAACAGGCAAAGATGTTGGTTTGAGCGACCTAGAAAAGAAGCGTAAGGAAGCGCTCAATCGAATGTCTGAAACTAAACCTTCTCCTGTTGATAGCGTAGAAAAAACCGAGGCAACTCCTGCCTCTGGAATTTCAAACAGCAACCAAAAACAACAACCTTCAGAAAAGGCATCTTCAAGAGCAGATCGACTTGCTGAATTACGTAAAAAATCTGCTGCTTCAAAATTGAATGCAGAGCAGCATAAGGTCGAAGAAGTTTCTGCGGTCGAAGTAGTTGCTGAAGTAAAGTTAGTCGAAGCTAAGGTCGAAATTGAAAGTTTTTCTGCAGTCACTGACACCGTTTCTAAACCTGAAGTATCACAATTAAATGTTTTTAAAATCGTTGAAGAGACTCAAGTTAAAGCAACAAATGACCGTCGTAAAAAACGACGCCCACATGCTAAGAAAGGCGGTGGACGGCAAAAGCAAGAGAGGAGACTCAACAGGCAGAAATATTTGGAGTACAAATATGCTGCAAGGGATATTCTCGACGACCCTTCAGTACCAGAAGAACATCGGTCTAACGTATTAGGCCAAGTTTGGGCAAAGGGTGAACGAATGTCTGTCGAAGATTCTTATGAATTTATTGATAGCAAAATACTGGAAAATATCCTAACTGAAGAAATCGGTAATAAATTGAGAACATTGGTTAGGAAATTTACAACTAGAAGGTGATGAAATGAGTGATTTAGCAGTAGGAAAAAATATGGTTGCAAGTGTACATTACACTGGTACAATGCCGGAAACAGGAGAAGTCTTTGATAGTAGTGAGGGCAAAGATCCTCTTACATTCCTTATAGGACATGGACAAATGATTCCAGGTTTTGAAACAAATATCGAGGGTGCAAAAATCGGTGAGAAGAGAACCTTTACACTAACTGCAGACGAAGCATACGGGGAGCGCGAAGACGCTGCACTAATGAAGATTCCAAGAAGTGAATTTGCGCAATTAGAAGAAGGGGCTAAATTGGAAATTGGAATGACACTTGTAGCAACGATGCAGCATGGTCCTGCACCATTTAATATTACAGAATTAACTGATGACGAAGTAACTGCCGATTTCAACCACAAGTTGGCAGGAGAAGCTTTGACATTTGCAGTTGAAATCGTAGAACTACGCGATGCTAGTGAAGAGGAATTATCGCACGGCCATGTTCATGGACCTGGCGGACACCACCACTGAACTGATTAATTCAAACATTCCAAGTGGGAGTGTTGAAGAATCGCCTACACTTGGACACTATATGGTCGGGTCGCGTAAGGACGAGTGGAAAACCCTCGGCGGACTTGATATCCCTCTACAAAGTGATGAAAATACACTTTCTGAAGTTGGCTATGTTCGTTCCAATGTAGGTGATGCTGGAAGTAAACCGTATACTCGCGGCATTCATGCCACAATGTATCGCTCAAGACTTTGGACAATGCGCCAATACGCTGGATTTTCTAGTGCTAAGGCTACAAATGAGCGCTTCAAACTATTATTAGAGCGTGGACAAAAGGGCTTGTCTGTTGCTTTTGATTTACCTACACAATTAGGGCTTGATGCTGATGATGAGTTGTCGATGGGCGAGGTAGGGAAAGTTGGAGTTTCCATTTCATCTATTGATGATATGAGATTATTGCTAGATGGTATTCCACTAGATCAAGTAAGCACTTCGATGACAATTAATTCACCAGCGATCATTCTATTGGCGATGTATGTGGCAGTAGCAGAAGAGCAAGGTGTTTCAGCAGACAAAGTAATCGGTACAATTCAGAATGATATACTCAAAGAATACATTGCCAGGGGCACATATGTATTCCCGCCAAAGCAATCGATGCGATTAATCACTGATGTGTTTGAATATTGTGCTGAAAACATCCCACTATGGAATACTATTTCCATTTCGGGATATCATATTCGCGAAGCAGGTTCTACTGCTGTTCAAGAGATAGCATTCACACTGGCAAATGCATTAGCATATGTTGAGGCTGCAATTGATATTGGTTTGGATATTGACACCTTTGCTCCAAGACTTTCTTTCTTTTTCAATTGCCATAATGATTTCTTTGAAGAAGCGAGTAAATTTAGAGCTGCAAGAAGATTATGGCATGACCTAATTAGCCAACGCTATCAACCTAAAAATCCTAAGTCGGCGATGCTCAGATTCCATACACAGGTTGCTGGAGTTAGCCTAACAGCCCAACAACCGCTCAACAATATTGCACGAGTTACAATACAAGCGTTAGCAGCAGTATGTGGTGGGACTCAAAGTCTTCACACCAATTCATATGATGAAGCATAGGGATTACCTACTGAAGAAAGTGCAACTGTAGCACTTAGAACTCAACAAATAATTGCTGAAGAAAGTGGAGTTGCTGATGTAGCAGATCCATTGGGTGGTTCATATCACGTAGAGGCTTTAACAGAACGGATTTATCAAGAAGCGCTACTGCAAATCCAAGAGATTGAAAAGTTAGGTGGTGCAATGGCGGCAATTGAGGCAGGCTGGCAGCAGAGAGAAATTCATAATGCTGCGTTTAAGCACCTTTCTGATGTAGAATCAGGTGATAGAAAAATAGTCGGGGTTAATCACGGGATTATGGATGGAGAAGATGATACTGAAGCCCTAAAATTAGACCAAACTGTTGGCGAAATGCAATGTCTTAGACTAAAGGAATTAAGAGAGCATAGAGATGAGGTGAAATCACAATCATGCATAGATGCTATAGGGCTTGCATCTGCTGGAACTGATAACCTATTTCCTCTAATATTGGAAGCTGTTAAGTCTAATTGCACTCTAGGTGAAATAATGAATGCAATGCGTTCTGAGTTCGGAGAATGGATGGCTCCGAGTGGGTTTTGAGGTGATTTAATGAATTTCGGATCAATACATATCGACCATATAGGAATAGCAACTAGTGACTTAGAATCTGCAAGTCACTTTTGGAAACTACTCGGTTTAATTCAAGGTTCAGAGGATGAAACTGTAATAGAACAGGGTGTAACAACTAGATTTTTCTCAACATCTCAACCAGATGAGAGTGTTGAGCAACATCCACCGATGGTAGAATTGCTACAGCCAACTTCAGCGGATACTCCGATTGGGAACTTTTTAGCAAAACGCGGACCCGGCATACAACAATTGTGTTTCCGTGTTGAAAAATTGCAACAGTTAATTGACTATTTACTGGATAACGGAATTCAGATGATTGATGTCGAACCTAAAGTCGGCGCAGGGGGCTCAAAAATAGCATTTGTACACCCAAAATCAACAGGTGGAGTTTTGGTAGAACTCAAACAAAGCAACCACTGAGTCTTGCCTTTGCTGTAATTATAATGGATAATATCTTAACCCTTCAGCATGGGCTAGGTTGTGATGAGAACTTGTGTTGACCACCTTATAGCCTTACCACATATTGACGGCCCACGTGTTAGAAGAGAAGCAGAGTTCGTTTCCACTCAGTTAGATGCCCTTAGAGTTAATGGTAAAATATCCAATGATGCATTTCTTGATGCTGGAGCAATACAAGGTGCTTTCAACATGATTGGAAACTTAGTTGAGATGGGTATTTCGCAAAAAGAGATACATCTGCAACTTAGGCAACAATTGTCTCGCGCCTGCCGTTTGGAAGAGAAGCACCCTGGATTAAATGCCGCAGTTGAATCTGGAAGAGCCAGTTGAGGGAGTTTAATGTCTGAAACGTTACTCTCGATAAAGGGGGTTGCCAAACATTTTGACGAGATAGAAGCTCTTAGTCACATAGATTTGGACATCCGTAGTGGCGAAGTAGTCGGATTGGTTGGAAGTAATGGGGCTGGAAAAACAACATTGCTGAGATTAATGGCAGGAGTATATACTCCGACGAAAGGTAGTGTAACATTGGAAGATGGTTCTGATGTATCTGAAATGAGACACCTATTGGGTGTTGTTCCAGAATCTACTGGCTTGTATTCTCGTCTTACAGCATGGGAAAATATCCGCTATCATTCGAGATTATATGGGATCGATGATGAAACCTCTTGGAAACGTACACAATTATTCGCTAGCAGATTGGGGATGAGTGATAGTCTAAGCCGCCACACCAAAGGGTTCAGTAGAGGAATGAAGCAAAAGACTGCTCTTCTTAGAGCACTTGCTCATGGTCCAAGCATACTACTTCTCGATGAACCTACTGCAGGATTGGACATCACCAGTGCTAGAACTGTTAGAGCACTTGTAAAGCAATTGCGCGATGAGGGTGGCACTGTAGTATATTCAACTCACCAATTGGAAGAAGCAAGACAAGTATGCGATCGCATAATTATAATTCACAATGGAGAGGTTAGAGCCGATGGTTCTCCCCAACAGTTAATGGAGCAAACCGAACAAGATTCTTTGGAAGAGGCATATGTTTCGCTGACCGCTGACCAAGCGAGGTCAAGAAACGAAGATGCTGATTCGGAAGGGCGCATTACGGCTTGGTGGAGAAAATTATTCACTCCTAAAACACCTGAATTGGAGGTGGATATTGATGGCTGATGGTAGCGCTATGCGAATAAAACAAATCGCAAAGAAGGAAGTTGTTGAGTTTTCCAGAGATTGGAGAACGATTATTGCAATCATTGTTATTCCATTGTTGATGTTCCCTTTACTATTCATTCTATTTCCAGTATTACTACAATCTGAAGCAGCAGAATTGAAGTCATTAGAATTGGATTTAACGATTCAAACTGATAATATGCCTGAGAATTTAAGCATGATAATTAATAAATCAGCGATAGTAATCAGCTATGAAGAGTTACCTATTTTAGATGATTTAAGCCAACCTGGTAATGATATAGAGCGTTTGAGAAATGGCTCAATAGATGCCATATTGAGAATTACTCAAAGAGAGGATATCTGGTATTATTCCATCCTTCATATGTCAACATCTGAACATTCAAGAGAAGCTAAATCAAGATTATTATATGATTTGAATGAATGGGAAGACAATGAAACTGCTGCAAGAATTAAATCTGGCGGCCTAGACGTCAATTCAACACTGGACCCTCTTCGGTGGGATGGTGAATTCACACAAGCAGATGCTGCAACCGCTGGCGAACAGGCTGGAATGGCATTATCGATGTTCATTCCACTGGTATTGGCCGTCTGGACCTTCTCATCGGCAATTCAGCCATCAATTGATATGACAGCGGGCGAAAGAGAAAGAGGTACGCTAGAAGCACTTCTAAGCCTGCCCTGCACACGCCTTGAATTATTATTCGGCAAGTGGTTGGCGGTAGCCACTATTACAGGGGTTGGAGTATTATTGCAGATATGTGGATTATTATTTGCGATAGGCTATCTAGCGAGTTCCAGTATCATCGGTGTTCCTGAACTATCGGTGCTAACAATTCTGCTGATAATTGGCGCGATTATGCTATTTGCAATAATGGTCGTGGCAATAGAATTGGCCCTTGCAATGAGATCTCATAGCGTAAAGGAGGCTGGAAGTATCCTCGGACCTGCTATTATGCTGATTATTTTCCCAGCCTTATTCACTCAAGTTATCAATTTGGACGGAATTGAGTCGTTTTGGTTTGCAATTCCGGTGGTTAATGTTCTACTTGCTCTCAGAGAATTATTGATGAATAGAGTAATTACAACTCACATCATTATTTGGGTTGGAACTTCAATATTGTACGCATTAATGGCAGCAAAATATGCAGCAAGTCAATTCAAGAGAGAAGATATTGTTACTTCACTTAGTTGATTAAGAAGTAAAGTGGATTATTGATTCTCTAACTATTTTGATAATCAAATCTATTTCTTCAGAAGTAATAGCAAAGTGTGGTGTGAAACGTAATGCATTTTTTCCTCCATGAATAACACCTAAGCCTCTTCTACGACACCAAGGTTCAACGGCATCAAATCCAACCACTGGTAAAATATCAGGCTTTAGTTCAGCACTACACAATAACCCTGTACCTTGTACAAGTGTGATATATTCAGGGAATTCTTCGGCTAGTATATTCAATTTATTAACAAACTCTACACCCTTATTACGAATGTTTTGTCTTAACTCGGGAGTAATCCTATCAAGAACAGCGATTGCGGTTTCCAGTGCTCTTGGATTAGTGGTCATCGTATTGCCATAAATTCCTGAAACATATAATGACGATGCTCTTTTATTCATTCCAAGTACAGAGAGTGGATATTGCCCTGCATTCATTGCCTTTGACCATGTCTCTAGATCGGGTGCGAGGCAATCTTGGAAACCCTGATAATCAACAATTGAAAGACAACCTTGCCCCCTCAATCCTGCTTGTATTGAATCAACTAGTAACATCGAGCCATGTTCTAAAGTCAATCTTCTAGCTTCATCATAAAATGCACGTTCAACGCATTGCCCAGGATTTCCTTCACCTTGAACCGGTTCAATAGCCATTAGTTCAATGAATTCACCCTTTTCTTCTGCACTAGCGAAAACATTTCTTAACGCATCGATATCATTTGGTGGAACTAGATATAAATTATCTCTATCTCTAAATGATGCTAGGTTTTTATCATAGTTTCTCATGCAAGAATGCGAAAGTTGTGCTGGGCGACCTGTTCTTCCGTGGAACGCTTGCTCAATAGCCACTAACTTGATTGTTTTACCTTCATATCTCCCACCTGGACCAGTCATAGTGTTGGCATTAGCATCAGAAATTCGCAATGAAACTGTTACTGCTTCTGAACCACTATTCATACAAATAAATCTATCAAAAGGACAACTACCTCTACTATGACCTAATTCTTTGATTAGTCGATCTGTTAATCTCTGTTGAGAAAAAGAAGGTGTCATTACATTGGCCATTACCCAATTTTGAGACATCGCTTTAATTATTTCATCTGGACCATGCCCGCCACCGAGCATCCCATATCCGCCATTATCATGCAATACTGCACCATGGGCAGATATCACCCATGGACCTCTCGCAGCAATAGCAATGTATGGATTGACAGTTGCGGGATTGTAAAAATTGACATATCCGCTTTGCAGTTTTGTAACTAATTCCGACTCTGGCGACATTAGAAGTTCTGATTCAAACTCCTCTCTAAGACCCAAATGATATTGATGGCCCTCTTTGATTGCACGCGAAAGATTACTATCGAGGGCAATGAATTTGATAATTTCATCATCGTTCAAACCTGTAGTTTCGCATGTCCCAGAATTGGCTCTAATATCAAAAAGTAATTCCATCAACTGGGCTGCGTCAGTACTCATCAAACATCGTAATAGAAGGGGGGATTTGAACATTCGTAGCAGGGCCCTTCCTCAAATAATGCAAATCAACTTACCATTTTTCATAATTATGTACTCCTATGGAGGCAAATAATACCACAGTAATACTACAGTATTACTCTAGTAATACTTATATTGGATAGGGTAGAGCCTAAACCATGCCTAAGATATCATTGGACATGCCAAGCCAATTGACTGAAGATTTACGTAAACATGTCGGAGATGACAAAAAATTTGTCAGCCTAGCAGATGCTGTTAGAACGGCTTGTCGGAAATTATTAGATCAACTTGATGAAATTGATTCTAGGCATGGAAGAGGACCCTCGCAGGAGTGAATAATATGGTATCTAAAAACGAAGCTGAATTGGCTGTAAAGACTCTACTAGAGTATTTGGAAGGAAACTTATCTGAACGGGAGGGGTTGCTCAAAACGCCAAAGAGAGTCATTGATTCGTGGGATGAAGTATTCGCCGGATATTCACAAAATGCAGAAGATATTCTTGAGGCCACTTTCAATGGAGAAGGATACAATGGAATCGTATTATTGCGTGATATTGAATTCCATTCCACTTGCGAGCATCACTTGCAACCATTCAGAGGAAGAGCACATGTTGCTTACATTCCTACTGAGCGAATCGTTGGTATCTCGAAGTTAGCACGTATCGTTGAATTACACGGCAGAAGATTACAGAATCAGGAACGCATTACAAAGGGCGTAGCCGATGATTTGGAAGCACATCTTTCCCCACTCGGTTGCGCTGTTATTATCGAAGCGGCTCATGGCTGTATGCAATGCCGCGGTGTTGCAAAGCAGAACGCTATCATGACTACATCGGCTATGCGTGGCGTATTCTTTGACAAGGCTGAGGCTAGGGCGGAATTAATGCAATTGATTCACACCCGCCCGCTTTGAATGAGATTCGGAGGTCAATAGGATGAAGGATGAATTTGAGAATTGTGGCATTGCAGGAAATACTGCGGTTGACAATCCTACTGACCTAGCCATGGAATACAAAATCGTTGAAATATTCCATTCAATTCAAGGCGAAGGTGCAAAGTGTGGAATTCCTCATGTTTTTGTCCGTTTTGGTAAATGTAATTTACAATGCGAATGGTGTGATACGGATTTTGAAACATTCACAACAATGTCTGCAATTGACATCTTGGGAGAGGTTCTCAAATTTGACTGCAAGAAAATTATTTTCACTGGTGGCGAACCGATGCTTAACGATCTATGGCCACTACACAGATTACTCAAAGCGCGTGGGTATGAATTATCTTGCGAGAGTAACGGCACAATAGAAATTCCTGAAGGATTATTGGATTGGATAACCATCTCCCCTAAGGACCAGGAATATCCTAATGTGTCTATTAGACAACGAACAGGAGATGAATTGAAGTGCGTATATGTTGGTCAAGATTTATCCTTATATGATGATTTAAAGCATGGTTTTGAGCATTTATTTTTACAACCGTGTTATATTCATTCACAAGATGTAGAATGGAATGGAAAGAATTTTGCTCTAACTGAAAAAGTTGTAAAGGATAATTCTCCTTGGAGACTAAGTCTTCAAACTCACAAATGGATGGGTATTGATTGAGGTGATTCAAAGATGAGAGCAGTAATGGCATTTAGTGGAGGAATGGATTCAACTAGTTTGTTGATGAGATTACTAGCCGATGGTTACACAGTAGATTGCTTATCATATGAATATGGCCAAAAGCATTCCCTCGAATTGGAAAGAGCCAAGCAAAATATTGCCTATCTTGCTGAAAACAGTTTCCAGGTCACCCATCAAATCGTTGACTTGAGCAGCGCAATGAACTTATTCCACTCTAGCCTAATAGTTGGCGGAGCTGATGTTCCAAAGGGGCATTATGAAGAAGATGCGATGAAGTCAACAGTTGTACCCAATAGGAATGCAATATTTGCATCGATTCTATATGGATATGCTCTCTCAATTGCGCTAAAAGATGGTTGTGATGTCGAACTGGCTTTGGGAGTCCACAGTGGTGACCATGAGATCTATCCAGATTGTAGGCCTGAGTTCTATCAGGCAATTGGTCATGCATTTGCAGTAGGAAACTGGGATAGTGACAAAGTTTCATTCAAATTACCTTACTTAGATGGTGACAAGGAATCAATACTGAGGGATGCTGAAATAGCAATATCAAAACTTGGATTAGATTTTTCAACAATTTATAGCAACACAAATACTTCCTATGACCCTGATGAGTTAGGTCGTGCAAGCGGTACCAGTGGTGCAGATATTGAACGTATCTTGGCTTTCCATGCGGTCGGTAAGAAAGACCCTGTGGAATATGTTGAATCTTGGGATCACGTTCTACAAAACGCACTTCAAATCGAGTACAATCATAAGGATAAGGAGTACAAAGAGCGACTAACCGAATTACAATATTATGTAACTAGGCAAAGTGGCACTGAAGCATCCTTTAGTGGAATCTATTGGAATGAGAAAGGCGATGGGCAATACTCATGTTTGTGCTGCGGTCATGTTCTATTCAATTCTGAAATGAAGTATGATTCTGGATGTGGATGGCCATCATTCCACAGTGAATCAGAAGACGCTGCAATTAGCAGATTAGAAGATAACTCACATGGCTCATCACGAACTGAGGTTAGGTGTAGTAAATGTGATGCACACCTTGGCCATGTTTTCAATGATGGACCGGCACAATTTGGTGGCGATCGGTATTGTATAAATTCAGCATCTATTAATTTCGAGGAGAGATGATAATGACAACCATAATTAGAAGATATATTGAAACTGATACCGGCCATAGAGTTCCTAATCACAAAAGTAAGTGTAGGCATATGCACGGGCACCGCTATCGTTTTGAAGCGGAAATTGAGGGAGATATCGTTACTGAAAGTGGAGTTTCTGAAGAGGGAATGCTGATTGATTTTTCAGATGTCTCCGCTATACTCACAGAATATGTCCATGATGTAATAGATCATGCATTCGTAGTATATTCAGGAGATGAGAAAGGTATTGCTGCTTGTGCGTTAATGGGAGAAGGGCATAGAACTGTCATCGTCCCATTCATTCCTACTGCAGAAAATCTAGCAAAGTGGGCCTTTGAACAAGTCGAACCTCATATTACCACATCATATGGTAACCGACTAAGACTGATTGCTATGCATTGCCGTGAAACACCCAAGAGTGTTGCAAGTTGGAAAATATAATTATTCAATACGTCGCCGTCTTTTTCTTTGCCAGTTTTCGTCGTCTTTTAGATGTTGAATTGCAGTAGTCGCCTCTATCAGACCACCAAGTATCCTGGTTGCTTCATCATTGGTTAGCATACTTCGCATTAATGAACGCTGTAATGTATGTTGGAAACTGATGGCATGTTCCTCGACGCCTGAGAGTGACTGTGCCATCTCTTCGATAGCTTGATTCAATTTCTCTCTTAGTTGAGGATTGATATTTCTTTGCAAGGGCACTAAACTAGGTATTGCTGGGTCTCCGCCTTGGTTTTCAATTACGCGGCTTCTATGCAATTCGTAAAGTACGCTATTTACTGCATGGCTTAAGTTGGCGATGGGATATCCTTCCCAGGTCGGCAATGTTAGTAAGAAATCACAATATTCTAGGTCTTCAGTAGACAAACCCTTACCCTCTTCTCCGAAAATTATTGCTACTTTTTCTGTAAATGTTGAAATCTTTTCTGCTACTTCCCAAGGAAATAGAAAATGACGGAAGAATGTCTTCTTACCTTTTTCTCTTTTTCCCGAAGTTCCAATTACCAAGGAAATATCTTTGGTAGCATCAATTAGAGAATCATATGTTTGACAGTTTTCTAAAATTGAACCGGCATGCTTTGCTCTTTTTCTAGCCTCAACATCATCTGGGGCGCAGAGTGGATTAACTAATCTCAAGTTACAATATCCATGATTTAACATGGTTCTGCAAACAGCACCTAGGTTTCCTGGATGTGTTGCTCCAACCAATATCACCTCGAGTTGGTATTTGCTTTCGGGTAATGGCAAATCTATTCGATCGCCCATAATTATTCGCCTTCCTGATAAGATTCATCCCATAATGCAATCCATCTAGGGTCGCATTCCTGATAGAGGAAAAAAAGAAAACCGCCTTCTTCTCTATCGGTCATTACGATTGAACGTTTACGAATACCATGAGTATTCCTAAGATAGAGAATTAATGACTCTAGAGGCTCACTACGTTGGTGGTGAACGCTCACTGGTGTGCGTTGCCAATGAACGCGCACTGCCACTGCTAACACCTCAATCTGTGCGGCGTAGTCTGTAACGAGTGACGTATCCGGCAATCCAGTTTCTTAGCTTCTTGGATTCTACATCGGTTAATTTAGAAACCATCAACTTGTTATGGTCAAAGTCTGCAGTGAATTTCTCACCGTGTTCTTCGACTAAACGGATGGCTCTGATTTTGATGAAACTTGGTCTAATATTTCCCATATTATTCACTCCTCAAATAATTTTACTTCGATTGGAATATCTGGTTCATCGTGGCGAGTAATTTGTAATTTGATTTTACGTGGAGGATTTTCAATTCCACGAGACCAAATGAACTCGTTTACCGCTGGGTCGATCCAGACTACTTCTTCTTCGGTTACCTTCAAGTGTTGAATTACTTGATTCTTGATAATTTGCATTGCACGAGGTGCACGCTTGTATCTTGTAATATTCCATGCATGACGCAATGGAACGATTAATTCTGATTGATTTGCTCTAGCCATAAAAACACCTCAGCGTTGTAACTTACTGCGTCTCCAGTGGTGTCTCTGTGGATGAGATACCGTGTTTCGGTCGGTCTTTAACATGATCCAAACAGGGACACGTCTATTCTGCTTTCCTGCTTTGAGCAGGCGTATTTTTTTTGCGGCTGGTTTATTTCTTGACATTTCGAGCACCTTCTCAGATTCTTCGGATGGACGCACTATGGCGGCTCTTGGATTGTGATGCAAGCAATTGCTTGAATTGCTCGTCGTTTAATGTACCTTGGATACGACCTTCGTCATTCATCTTCATCAATGCAACTCTAATGCTATCTGCACGTTGTGGAGTAGCCATTGCAATGGTTGCTAATCTTGATCTTGCTTCCGGTGATAGAATTGTTTTGAGAACTGTAGTGATATTTTGCTCTTCTACTTGTGCATTATGAGCCTTAATCTCGGCATCTGCTTGTGCAGTTGCTTGATGTTGAAGTTGCTTTTGCAACTCTAGGCGTCGTTGTTCGCGTAGCAGGGTCAACTCATTATCTTGAGTTGCTGCCATAATACTCACCACTTCACTTCCTTCAATACTTGTCTAAACCTGGGAATTGCTCATTTGCAGCGTCTCTGCAATCATGAGCAATTTCGTTTAGCATCTTTTGGCCAGCACTGGTAATACGGCGACCTGCATAGAGTTGGACCTCTCCTTCTTCAGTTTCAACAGTCTTTGTTGGAACCTTCTCAACTAACCCTGCTGCTTCGAGTTGCTGAAGAGATGTGCGAATGATATGACGGCCGGCTACTCCAGGGGTGTTAGGCATTGCTCCATTGTCTTTGCTTCCACCATATGCTTGTGAAAGATGTGTTACGCCTATTGGGCCTTCTCTTGCAACTTTTCTTAGAAGTGCAGCGGATCTTAGGAACCACCAATTCTCTTGAGAAGGAGGACGCTCACGGGATACTGCAGTCTTGACGAATTCAGCCCATTCAGGGGTATCGATTCCATCGGTTGTAGCAATTCTCTCAGCAAGAGCTGGGATGAGTAGTTCAGAAGGGATATCATAGAACGTGGTCATGACAGGACACCAAGCAATTTGCCGACTTATCACCCCTATATCAATGAAACGGGTGAGGGCGGGGCACTGATTGACCATCAGTCTCTAAATTGATATGCATTTGACAACTGTGCAAGTGTTGATGAAGTGGGTACTTTTCGCTCTGCATGATGAAGAAAGCGTTGGCCCAAAATCCTAACCTTCTCAGGACACTTTTAGGGCTTTCATTTACACTTATTTTTTTGTTGTCATATGCGGTATATGGCGCTACTATAGCCCCTTCGTACTATATTTATGATACAGAAGCAACTATGACGGAAATGCAAAATAGTGAACCTCAAAAGTGGTATGATGAAGATAGCAATACCACTACTTGGTCATGGGAATTTGCCCTAGATGGTCAAAATTTAACATGGGTTAATTTAACTGCCATGGAACTATCTGATGGCGCTATTGTAAAATTATCAAATGGTGCTGGTTTGTTTAGTCACCAATTATTGGGCGTGGTTGATGCTAGGGATTTTTCATGCCAAGAACAGTGTCAACAGAATGTTACACACCAACGAATATCTGAAGATGGTGATGATGTTTCAATAATTTCTCTGACAGAATTAGATCCTGCTAGAAGAAACAATGGTTCTGTCTATGGCCAAGATATAGATAGTGCTGAACAAAAAGCACGAGCAGAAATTGAATACCTACACTCACCGTCACTAGTTAGAATTGAAATAATTGAACAAGGAAATAGAAGCACTAGCCCAAATATTTTACTGACCGGTGTTAATGAGGAATTTAATTCAATCTCAGTGTTTTCGGTTGATGCTGCAACGGAATTCTTGTGGGCATTAGCCTCTGTTGTCGGATGTTTTGCAGTGATCTTGATCCCATCGTTTACTGTATTTTTTGCTGCAAGAGCTAAAGAAAAAAGGGATAACTTGAAACTAATACAGCAACAACAGGAAGATGAAAAATTAGTTACTACCAATGATAGTAGTAGTTGAAATGGTTAGTGTCAAGCCTTATTAGATTCTGCATTGTTCTCATATAGATTGAATCATTGTGCCTGCATGAGGGGCATGAGGCATATACCACTGATATTCGTTTTGATGATTTTATTATCTTCAAATATATCATTAGAGGAATCTAGTTTTGCCCCAGCTACAATAGATAGTGCTTCAGCAAGAGCAACTGGAGTTGATTTATCGGTTACTAATTCTTCATACAGTTACGCCAATTCGGCCGATGAAGCAAAATATAGAATGTTTTCATCCAACTTCCCTATAATCGGTTTTAACAAACCCTATGAATTATTCGTGATTGATACGATGGTCAATGTCCCTACT
>JAPKFC010000025.1 GCA_028821785.1 Candidatus Poseidoniaceae archaeon
AGCATTAAACCTTTACAACGCACTCTTAAACGTATTCATAGAATAAATGCTCAGGTTGCAGTTGACCATTTACCAAATAGAGATTTTGTTAAAGACACAAGAAGAATAATATTGTTAAATATTCATAGCATTGAAGAAAGTCCTTTCAATGTTAGCAATGCATCAGAAATGAACATTGAACTTGACGAGCATGAAGACTAATCAATTAGTGATTTTTGTAACAGTTTCTAGTAATTGTGGATTTGCTTCAAAGTGGTCAGCCACTGATTGCAAGCCTCTTGCTATACCATTTGCGACTCCCATTTTAGCATCAAATGGATGTAATGTTCCGTCTTTTATGGCAGCTCTAAAAGATTCAAGGTCAGTCCAAGTACTCTCTTCTCCATATTCCGGGTTAGGAGTTACTATGATTTCACCAAACTCGGGTAGGACGATATATTGTGCTAATTCGTAAACGGGTGAATGGTCATCTTCAGGGTCTAAGTATGCCTTTCGGAATTTCTTTTGTAACTGCTTTTGTGTATCGTGAACTAGTACAGCGCCGGATGGATCAGATTTACTCATTTTATGGTCAAAGGATTCCATACGTACGCCAGTAGCCTTTAGTGAGGAAATAATTGGAGTATGCAAGCAAGTAGGCTTCTGCCATTTCCATTTACTTGCCATATCTCTCATGAACATGTGGGCTTTTCTTTGGTCCATACCACCTATTGCAATATCAATGTTCATTTCAAAGATATCTGCTGCCTGCATTGCAGGATAATAGAATTTGGATAAATCGTGGTCACTAGATGCTTCATCTCTTCCCATGATGGTGAATGTTTTTCGTACCATGGCCAAGGTAGCGCCTTTTGAACAGCGTAATACACGAGCCCAATATTCTCCTGAATCCATTATTGTCGATGCCCATACAAATCGTAGTTGTCCTGCTCCATCACCTTCTTCAGGATGGTTCAATAATACTCTAAAAGTATCTTCCATATACCTTGCAGTTGTTTGAATATGCTCCATATTACCATTGAATTTATCATTGATCCAAGCGTGCCAATCCGCTAAGAAAATCATTACATTGGTTCCGGCATCTAACATTCTTCGTAATTGAAGTGCAATAACTTTCCAGCCAATATGCGCCTTTCCACTCGGTTCAAAGCCAACATAACATCGAATGACTCCATCGCCACCCATACTAGTTCCATCTGCAAGACATTTAACTAAATGGTCAATTCCTACAGTCTCATCCACAAAACCGATAATAGATGCTAATTGTTGACGCTTATCATCACTTAGTTGTGAAATTTGAGGGCACTTCTCAAGATGAGATGATAGAATCGTTTCAATATCCATTTTATCACATCAAATTGTTATTGTCTACTCTATAGAATTCATAGTTGATTAAAACATGTCATTTAATTTCTTGACTTTGCCTTCACTTGGAGGGGTTCCATCATCGATCATCTGCTGAAGTTCATTGATCATAGAGGTGACTATCTCTTCCTTCTCTGCAGTCAAGTTTTTAGACATCTGCATTGTCTTTTGAGCGACTTTTATTGCACCCTTGGCTTTTGAAAACTTCTTAGCATTCTCCTTAGCCTTGTCACTTCTTTGTTTTGCATTATATCCGGTGACTTCATCTAAGAAGGTAGACCAACGCTTACGGGATTCCATTGCGGTTTCTCTTCCACCATCGGATTCAAGTAAATCATTAAGATCAGTTCCCTTCATTTGAGAAACATCAACTGCTAGTTTTCCTTCTTCATCAAAGTGACCAGATACCATTAGCAATATTCCGTAAGAGCCTGTGAATTTTCCTTCTGCATCAGCATTGACATCTTCAAAATAGCCAGCAGCAATTTTAGCCAATCCTGCGCTTCCGCCCATCTTCTTCTGTAGTCCACGCTTTACGGCAAATCGTTCCATAAATCAAAGGCAGAAGTCCATTTGACATAAGGCTCACCGTCATTAACATTGAAAATCATAGTCTATTTCAGTAATATGGTGATACGATGGAGTTTTCATTGATTGGCCTGTCGCAAGTGCATGCGAGGGCAAATCATCTACTCAATTTTCCTTGCAATTTTATTATTGCCAATAGTAGTTGCTGAGCCAAATTCGCTAATTCAGATTAGATCTTCAACAACATTGGATGATATTGATATCGGAATCAATACCGGTTCAGTTTCTCCAGATGAAATGAATGTCATACTCGTCGGAAAGGATGGCTATGTTCACCGGATTTCAGCAATCAATCCGATGGATAGAAGCCAGGATATTGAATTAAATGCCGGGACATCAAAAGAGTTCCAAGATGTAGCATGGCATCCTCGAGGAAATACTGCGCTACTCACCGGAGAGAACGGCATGGCTTTGAGATATGACACATATGATCACAGTATTAGTAATGTCAATGGCTCAGGTACAGTCACTGGCTTAGATATGACTTCAGTAGCTTGGAGAACTTCAGGAGATTATGCTTACTTTGGAGCAGTGGATGGAAGCATTTGGAAATTTTCAGAAGGCTCAGGGTTTGAGAAATTAGACAGTTATGAAAAACCTTCACCGGTGAGTGATATCTCTTGCCATAGAACAAACAATGTTTGTGTTGTCGTTACTCTAAATGACGGCATTGCAGTAATTGGAAAGGACCACCACGTGACTTGGATGGGTAATACCAGAAGTGAAACTTGGATGGCGGTAGATTGTGCAGACCCAACCTTGAGCGAATGTGTTGCTTTTGCTAGTGGTCTGATAACAAAGGCAATTCATTTGAATTTTGAAGATTCTTCACTATCATATGCAAAACCGTCTATGATGCTGACTACTTTAGAGGGGGATATTACTGATGTATCAAGAGGTTCAGATGGGACTACATTACTTCATCTTGCACCATTTGGAACGGTAAGACAAGAGCCAATAACAAACGAAGCCTATGCTCAAATTATTTATTCTGATGTTGAGGAATGGGATGCAGTAGTTTCTGGAAGAGCAATTAAGTTCACTTGGGAAACCTCATCTTTGAATGGATTTATCATTACAGATTATGGTAATATTATTGCTTTTGAACCGTTGAAAGAAGAAGGAGATGATAGTATGATATTCAAGGCGATAGGGGTTGCAGTTCTGATTGCAGTTCCAGGAACTATTTTCGGATTGATTTTCATGAGTAGTACGTTTTACCAGAGAATGTATGCTGAAGGGAAAATGCGTAAGGTGGTAGGCCTTCCTCTTGCAATTGGTCCTGCGATTGGCTTTGGCTCGTGGGCTTTGGCAAACCGATATCAGTTTGATACACCTTTGGAGACACATTTTATTATTGCTTTCATTATATTTTCCATCGGTCTTTGGATCGGTTATTCTTCCGAGCGATCTAGTGGCAAAAAGTGATGCTTATTTTTAGATTATGAAAGGGGTATGTTGAAGAAGCGGTTGTTATTCGTTCTCAATAGGAGTGATTGTAATGGAACCATTTGAGGGACTTGATTTTTACGACATTGAAAGTTTGTTGAGCGAAGAAGAAATAATGATTCGTGATATGGTTAGAGATTGGGTGGACGAAGAAGTTCTACCAAATATCGAAAAAGCATGTGCAGATGGGGTCTTCCCTGATGAGTGGCGTATTGCTCTTGGTGAGATGGGAGTATTAGGTGCACCGCTAAAGGGATATGATTGCCCAGGACTTTCCTATGTCGCCTATGGTTTAATTTGTCAAGAACTCGAGAGAGGAGATTCAGGACTACGTTCCTTTGCTTCGGTTCAAGGTTCATTAGCAATGTATCCGATCTGGGATTTTGGTACAGAGGAACAGAAAAATTACTATTTGCCAAAATTGACAAGTGGGGAATGGATTGGTTGCTTTGGCTTGACTGAACCAGACTATGGTTCAAACCCTGGTGATATGATTACTAAGGCAGAAGATAAAGGCGACCACTATTTACTAAATGGAGCAAAGATGTGGATTACCAATGGAACAATTGCACAAGTCGCAGTTGTTTGGGC
This sequence comes from Candidatus Poseidoniaceae archaeon, assembly GCA_028821785.1. Lineage (GTDB taxonomy): Archaea > Thermoplasmatota > Poseidoniia > Poseidoniales > Poseidoniaceae > MGIIa-L1. Next base: position 3,994 of record JAPKFC010000025.1, read on the forward strand.
AAAACTGGATGGAGAAATTCGTGGTTTCATCGTCGAGAAAGGCGATGAAGGTTTCAGTGCCCCTGAAATGAAAGGAAAGTATTCTTTGCGAGCAAGTGTAACAAGTGAATTAGTATTCCAAGATTGTAAGATTCCAAAAGATCGTATCTTCCCTGATGTAAAGGGTCTTCGCGGACCGTTTTCTTGTTTGAATAATGCTCGGTTCGGAATCTCTTGGGGAGCGTTAGGCGCTGCAATGGCTTGTTTCCATTCAGCAAAAACGTACGCATTATCTCGTATTCAATTCGATCATCCAATCGCATCATACCAATTGGTTCAGAATAAATTAGCTTGGATGTTAAGAGAAATTACCAAGGGGCAATTACTGGCTTATCATTTGGGTAAGAAGAAGGATGATGGTACATGGATTCCAGAACAAATCTCTCTGGCTAAGATGAACAATGTAGATATCGCTTTGGAGGTTGCTAGAATGGCCCGTGACATTCACGGGGCAAATGGAATCCTTGATGAATATCCTATTATGAGGCACATGGCTAACCTTGAGTCGGTAAAGACTTACGAAGGTACACATGATATTCACAATTTGATCATAGGCAGGCATATCACAGGAATTCAAGCCTTTACAAGAACTATTTGATAAAGAAATTATGCGCTCAATAGAGCGTTTAGTTGAACATGTTGAAAGTTACAACAAGTTAATCATACTGCTGGCAGTATTCCTAGTTTTGAAAGTCCAGTCCAAATTGGGTTGAGGAATTCAGGAAGGATTCTGTGGCGAATATATACAGCCGCAGCAAGAGAAATCTTCTGAACTTTGTTTAATTTTACTCTCTTGGTGAATACGTCGCCTTGCTGTTTTTCTATTTGACGAAGAATCTTGTCGTAAAAAGCGATCATTGCGGCAGGGGAATATCGTGTTCTTCTTGGGAGAAGTGGAAGTAGTTTTCTTGCTTCATTCAAGTATGTTCTTGCCCGCTTTGCGTATGCTGCACAATATGGCTCCCAATTCATATTTAGTACAACCTTGCCATCTAATTCAGATTCAGTTAGGCCATTTGCTTCCAATTCGTTTAGTGGAAGATAGACTCTATCTCTTGCAATATCTTCTCCAACATCGCGTAGAACATTTGTTAGTTGCATGAATATTCCCCAAGACTCTGCATATTTCTTTGCCGCTGGGTCTTCATATCCATATATTTCAATGCACATAAGTCCAACAACAGATGCGACTCGATAGCAATAAACATATAATTCATCAAATGTTCTGTATCTGTTATTGTAAAGGTCATCTTCCATCCCAGAAATCAAATCATCAAAGACTGTGCGAGGAATAGAATAACGGTTTATTGTATCTTTCAATGCAAGGAATACAGGGTCAGTTGAGTAAACATCTGTATATGCAGTTGACAACTTCTTCCTGAAGAAGAATAGTTGTGTGATTTTGTTTAGGTATGCATCTTTGTCAAGAATTGTTCCCTGTTCTTGTAAACTTTCCAATTGTTCTCGATATGCAACTGCCTCTGGGTCAGTTTCACCCATTCCACCTGGGAATTTATCAGCCCAGTCGCCGTCAGCAATATCATCTGCTCTGCGGCAAAATGCATAGACTGCACACATTGCAGATCTTTGTTCATCTGGTAAATATTTGAATGAGTGGTAAAAGTTACCAGCCTCTCGCATAGTCAATTCTTCACAGTAGCGATATGCTAACTTCAATAATTCTGCAGGAGGCCTTTGTGACCAAATAGGTGCATCAAGGTGTGAAAATGGATCTACTAATTCATCAGCCTCGCCAACTATTCCGATATATGTCGCACCCTCACGGATTGCTTCCATCGCGGTTACACTAACTGCTTTGACGGTATCTCTAGCCAATGTTACACCAGCTCTAAGTCTGTCAAGAGTTGTCAATTGCTTTCTATCACCCGCAGAGTGATTTGAAGTTGCTCCACCCTTTAGAGGGAAGAGTAAATCCAAAGGTTTGCGGCGTTCTAGCATCTTGACCGTACAGTCCTTATCGGCTACCCCTTTTGAGGTCATCCCCTAAATGACCAATTTTTCTCGTTCAGAAAGTAATTTTCATCTGCGTTGTGAATAAAATAATTTCCTATGTAAGTAAAAACTTACAAATAAATATTATTTCCAGTTCAATTCGATTTTCTTTGCATTTTTTGAACCTTTTTCCAATCCTTTCTAGCGGTTAGAAATAGCCTTAATTGACTGAATTTACTCACTTTAGGGCGCTTTTTCCAAGTATTGTATTTTTGTTTTCTAATAGAATTCAATATCGCCTCTCCACCAAATGTGAACATGCGTAGGTCAACCGCTAAATGCGGGTCAACTAGATCCCACAATTGCTTACCATCATCAAACCACTTTTGCGCTCTATCCACTTCATGTTTCATCATCGAGCACCAACGTTCATCATATACTCTATTTTGATAATCTTGTAAAGAATAACCAAACATTTCCATCGTTTCAATTGGGAAATATGAACGGTTCTGGTCTAAATCTCTTGCAACATCTTGCCAGTGATTCGCTAATTGAAGGGCGGTGCAAGTATAATCACTAATCCTTCTTAGGTTCTCATCATCGTGACCGTATACATATAGGAATAGATGGCCAACAGGATCTGCTGATAAAATACAATACTCTCTCAACTCATCAAAATTTGAATAGGTTGTTTTTGTTTGGTCGAGTTTGAATGCTTGAATTAGATCCACATATGGTTTCAGTGGAATATTAAATTGTTTTGAAGTGTGAGCAACTGCTAGCAATATCGGATGCCTAGGGTTACCATTCCAGTCGTCCTTTGCAGCTTCTTCCAAATCGCTTTGCCAAGTTTCAAGCAATGCGATTCTCCCCTCACTCTCAAACGGCGCCTCATCTCCTAAATCGTCAGCATATCTACAAAACGCGTAGATATTTTCAATATGTTGGCGGATGTGTTTAGGTGTGAAATAATTGGTGATGAGGAAATTCTCATAATGTGCCTTGGCGATTGCAGTGCAATACCCTTGTGCAGAATCAATGTCAGCATGAGTGTCCCAGCCAGCTAGATGAATATTTTCTTCATCGATAGTGTGTGTGCCCCAAGTGAACTTCTCTCCCATCATCTCTCCTCCATTATCACTATTTGATCACCAAGCAGGCCATTCTGAATCGCCTCTTTTTGGACGCAGTGGCCATTGTTGCCAAGGGTTGTCACTATCCCATTCAATCTCTAGAATATGGGCTGCTGCATTGAGTCCAGAACGAACCGCACCTTCCATAGTGCTTGGCCAAGTGGTTTTAGTCCAGCATCCAGCAAGTGCAATATTATTGCCCAAAAATGAAGCGGTTGGTCGTAATTCAGCACTACCTGGAGTTGGGGCGAATGTGGCCTTTGGTGTCCTCACTATCAAGTGTTCAATTCTTTCGACATTATCATTTTCCGGCCATAATTGATGCAAAACCTTGTCCAATTGTTGCAGTATTTCTTCATCTTCCATTTTCAAATATTCATCAGCAGCACTAACAGGGACAGTGACCCATTGGACTCCTTCTTCAATTGGACTGGATAATTCTGAATTTCTATTGAATATCATTTGTATTAATGGTTGATCCACCATTACTGCGAATGTGAAATCTTCAGGAACTCTATTACCTCTATAGAATGAGTGTATGCCTATTAGTGAGCGGTATTCTATGCGGCTGATATTCGCGCATAAATCATCAATTTTTGAACTCATTTCTTCTAAAATTGGTTGATTTGAGTTCTTGACACTATTTTCTAGAATTCTACTAGTAATGTGGTGTGGGGTAGCGAAGATTACATCACTACATTGCAAACTTTGATCCTTCAATTCTACAGAAGTGAAGCAATTATTTTCAATAACTACTGATTTGACTGTTGAATTTCTAATTATTTTGACTCCGGCTTCTTCAAGAGTAGAGCTCAATGCAGGTTCAATGGAATCGGATAGATCTGATGTAAAAGCGCCAACGTCAAAAGCATCAGCGTTACCAAACAAACCATTTTTGAATAACATACATGCCTGTGCTGCACTTGCTTCTTGAATATTAATGTTCAATGCAGCAAGTACAAAGAATGCCCAAAACCGATCAATCGCTCTCTCTGTTTGCCCATTTTGTTTTAACCAATCGACGAATAAGGTGTCATCTAATTCCCACATCTGTTGATTATTCATCGCAGAAAGTGCTTTCACAGCCTTACGCATTGCCAATTTATCACGCAGTGATAAAAATGGGAATGATAGCATAGAACCCATCATGTGATTCGGGGGGGAAAGTCGACCGGTGGTTAATGCAGAAAATACTTTTTTCTCTGGTAGTGCAAATGGCAAGTTGGTATTGGCTTGCAATTTGATTGACTGTTGGGCATTTGCCCTCCCTATTAGTTGCAAAAAGCGATCATATACTCTGAAGCAAGCGTGTTGACAATTATCTAGTTGCCAATCTTGTCGAGGATGTTTAACACTACTTACTCTGCCACCCAAATGACTTCTCGCTTCAACAAGAGTGACCTTGCGTCCAGCATCACTACATGCAAGAGCGGCAGAAATACCTGCAAGTCCGCCACCAATGACGATGACATGCCCTTCATCCATAAGTCAAGGCGGGTGGTTATTTGAATTGAACATTGGCATTTATTGACGCTATAATGCTACTAAATTGAATTGCACGCTGTAAGGCAAAAAGTATTCTTGAAAAGTTATAATTCATTGGATAATTTGGTTATTCTTCTAGAGTTACAACACAATCCTTTATTGAGGGTTGCGCAAGGCAAGGCTAAGGGGTGGCGTTGGGATGGAATGTGGTTCATGTGTTGAAGTCATCCCGGATGACAGTATTTTTTGTTCAGAATGTGGTGCTAGACAAGAGATGTCGCGTGCCGGTGGATTCACTTCACACAACGCAGTTGGGCTAGGTGGACAGGATGTTTCAGGGGGCCGTTCTTTCGGTGTAGTTTCTGGAGAAGCAGTACGTCAGCAACGTGATGAACAAATTGGTGCTACTGGAAATATTCCAACTGATGTAATGCAACAAATTGCACAAGGAATCCAAAACCCACAAAATGTACCTCCTGGTGCATTACCGCAACAGGGAATTCCTCAAAATCAGCAATACCCTCCTCAAAACCAGCAATACCCTCCACAAAACCAACAATTCCCACCGAATCAAAATATCATTCCTTCTCCAAATGATGGACAGAATCTCGGTAATGATGCAATGCTCAATAGGCCTCCAAATGAAACCGAGGTAGTGGGAACTATCATTGCTAATAATCCAAGTAACTCTCCAACCGATCATATGGTGAATCGATTAGCTGAGGCTGAAAGGGCAATGAAAGATGAACGTCGCAGTCAGTGGCTCAACATGAATCAATCTTCGGCAACAACTGTTTTGGCTAATTTAGGCGCTGAACTACCTGCACATCTCCGCCAGGAACAAGTAAACCCGGCTGCAAATATAATGGCAGGTGCGATGGGACAAGCAGTAGTTAATGGTCCAAGCGAAGCTTTACTGCGAAGAATATGTGAAGTTGCTGTTAGAAGGGTTGCCAGAAAAAGAGGTGTTGCTGTTGAAACACCTCAGTCAAAGGCAGAAGGTGACCAATTAAATGTCACAGTAACCTATGTTGATGATGGTCGTGTTTTAGATACTCCTGAAGATTTGGCACAAGCCTTTGAACATTCAATACAAACCGAATTAGCATTGAAGGGATATGATTATTCAGCAAATATTAGCCTATTTTGTTCTAAGGAAGGTGAAATCGAGAAACTCATTGGAGAAGGATCAGAGGAAGTTGTCGAGGAGGAAATGTTCGCCTGCGAAATTTGTGATGGTCTGGTCAAAGAAAGTGATAACGAATGCCCACACTGTGGTGCAATGTTTGAAGATGAAGATGCAGAATCCAATGCTCCTAAATCTGGCCCACCAGGTCCAGGCCGTGGCGGTCCAAGTAAATCGGGCGGTCCACCAGGCCCAGGTCGTGGCGGTCCAAGCAAATCGGGCGGTCCAGCAGGTCCAGGCCGTGGCGGTCCAAGCAAATCGGGCGGTCCACCAGGTCCAAGCCGTGGCGGTCCAGGTAAATCGGGAGGCCCTCCGAAGAAGTCAGGCGGTCCACCAGGTCCAGGTAAATCGGGCGGTCCACCGAAGAAGTCAGGCGGTCCACCAGGTCCAGGTAAATCGGGAGGTCCACCGAAGAAGTCAGGCGGTCCACCAGGTCCAAGTAAATCAGGCGGTCCACCGAAGAAGTCGGGTGGTCCACCAAAGAAATCGGGCGGTCCTCCTAAAGGTGGTCCTAAAGGTCCTAAGCGTGGCCCACCAAGATGATATTGTGATTCAAAATCACAATCATATTTCTAATCAATATTTAATTGAAGGTGTTTCAGCGTAGCCCAGCATCTTTCAATGCTTGAAGAAGAACAGAACCAATTTCACTCGGATCATTTGCACATGCAATACCCGCTCGCTTGAATGCCTCGAACTTTTCTTCTGCAGTTCCCTTTCCACCAGAAATAATTGCTCCTGCGTGACCCATTCGTTTTCCAGGAGGCGCTGTAGCACCGGCTACGAATCCAACAATGGGCTTGGAAACATTTTCTGCAGCAAAAGCGGCAGCTTCTTGTTCTGCATTACCACCTATTTCGCCAATCATTACAATTGCAGCAGTTTGGGGGTCGTTCTCAAATGCAGCAAGACATTCAATGAATCCCGTTCCGTTAACTGGATCACCACCAATTCCAATACAGGTTGATTGCCCCTCATCGATACTCATTGTTTGTGCAACCGCTTCGTAAGTTAATGTTCCAGATTTTGAAACGATTCCAATTCTTCCTTTAGCATGGATGTGGCCAGGCATAATTCCTATTTTTGCTCCACCTGTTTCACCAGGGGTAATAATTCCCGGACAATTCGGTCCGATCAGCCTAACACCTGGTCGATTGTTGACATATGCAACCGCTTTGACCATGTCCAGAGTTGGGATTCCTTCTGTAATACAAATTACTACACCTTCTCCTTTGACTGAATCAAAAGCTTCCGCAGCCTCCATAATCGCTTCAGCAGCAAAAGGAGGTGGTACGTAAATCACAGTAGCATCAGCCTCAGTTACAGTTATCGCTTCGGTCATTGAATCCCAAACAGGGAACTCCTTTCCTTCTAATTCAACAGTTTGACCACCTTTTCCAGGAGTACAACCGCCAACAATATTTGTACCATATTCAACCATTTTTCCAGCATGGAACTGACCTTGCTTTCCTGTAATTCCTTGAACTAGTACCTTTGCATCTTCTTCAATCCATATTGCCATCACTCATCACCTCCGATTAGGGATACAATCTTTTGAGCACCTTCTGCTAAGTCATTAGCAGGATGAATATTCAAATCAGACGCAGCTAATATTTTCTTGCCTTGCTCTACATTTGTACCTGCGAGACGGACTACTAGGGGGACTTCTAATGACAATGCTTCTGTAGCAGCTATTACTCCACGAGCAATAATATCACAACGCATAATTCCACCAAAAATATTGACCAAAATACCTTTGACATTCGGATCTTCCATAATCATTGAGAATGCAGTTTTAACCTGCTCTTCATCAGCGCCACCACCGACATCAAGGAAGTTAGCAGGTTCTCCACCATACAACTTGATGACATCCATTGTAGCCATTGCCAATCCTGCACCATTTACTAAACAGCCAATATTTCCATCTAGTTTGACATATGATAATCCAGTTTCTTTAGCACGTATTTCAACATCTTCTTCTTCTGACAAATCGCGTAATTGAGCCCAGTTTTTGTGTCTAAATTCGGCATTTTCATCAAATGAAATCTTTGCATCAAGGGCAATTATTTCATCATTCTTGGATTTAACCAGTGGATTGATCTCTACCATTGCGCAATCTTGGCTGACGAACATTTCGTACATTGCACTCAATGATTTTCCGAAAGACCTCAAGGACATCCCAGATAATCCGAGTGCAAGACCTAAGTCTCTCTTTTGGAATCCTAATAATCCAGCGTTGACATCTATTATGACTTTGTGAATTTTTTCAGGAGTGTGTTCGGCTACATGCTCAATATCCATTCCACCTTCGGTCGAAGCCATAATGAGTACAGATTTGTTATCTCTGTCAACTAGTAATGCTAGGTAATATTCGTGAGCGATATCACATCCGGATTCAACATATAGGTTCTTTACAACCTTTCCTTCATCTCCAGTTTGAATTGTGACCAGAACATTACCCAAAATATTTGTTGAATATGTTTCGACCTCATCTCTTGAAAATGCAATCTTCACTCCTCCTTGCATTACTTCCTCTCGGGTTTGAGGATGATATAGTGTACCCTTTCCTCTTCCACCGGCATGAATCTGAGACTTTACTGCTACAACTTTAGAATTGAGATTATCATATGCTGCTAGCGCTTGTTCTACTGATGTACAATGTTCTCCTTCTAATACAGGTACTCCGAACTCTCTTAGCATGGCTTTGCCTTGGTACTCGTGGATATTCATGACTCTCTCCAACCAATGCCAATTGCAGGCCGTCTTTGAAGACTTTGATTCGGCAATGACATCTATGCAGAGCGTGAATGGGGTTTATTGATAGGCTAAAGCGTGAAGGCAACGCTATGCAGGTAGTTGTTTTGGCCGGAGGAGTAGGCTCAAGATTGCGACCTTGGACCAATCAAATTCCTAAACCACTATTGCCGATGCTCGATAAAACTCTGCTTGAAAGAGTAGTTGAAGGTGTGTCAAGTGATTTGGTTGATGAAGTGATTGTTGCTGGTGGCTATAAAATTGATATGATTAGGCAATATTTCGCAGATGCCGATGTTGACTTTGATGTGACTATAGTTCCCGAAGATGAACCGCTTGGAACAGGTGGGGCACTTGCAAATTGTTCAGATATAATCAGTGGAACATTTGCCTGCTTCAATGGCGATATTGTATCTTCATTGGATGTTACTCCACTGATTGAACTGCATAAAAGAAATGGCGGTATCGGTACACTAGCGCTTTGGGAAGTAGAGGATCCAACCCGATTTGGAATAGTCGGATTAGATGTAAATTCAAGAATAACACAGTTCAAAGAGAAACCTAAAAAAGAAGAGGTTTTTAGTAATTTAATTAATGCAGGTTCTTATATTTTGGAAGATGATATCTTTGAGATAATGCCTGAAGGAAAACATTCTATAGAAAGGGAGATATTTCCAGTACTCGCAGCGGAAGGTAAGCTGAATGGTATGCAATTTGATGGATATTTCATCGACGCAGGAACGCCTGAATCTTGGTCAGAAGGCGTGCAAGAATGCATACGTAAGAAGAGATTTAGCAGTGGAGAAGTATGCGGTGGTTCTTGGTTTTCTAATCCTATGGCCAAGGTTACAGAAGGTGCGAGGGTAGTTGGGTCGATGGTAGAAGGTAATGTTAGCATTGGCAATAGTGAAGTAATTGAAAGCACTATCTTATCAGGTTCATTAGTTGGTGATAATTCAGTATTATCAGCATGTCTAATCGGGCGCAATGCGACGATTGGAAATAATTGTAACCTAAACGGTGTGGTCGTAGATCACAATTCAATAATTCCTCCAGAAACGAGCCAAATTGGTGGAAAATGGCTTTCACAAGAATAGGATTATCGCCACTCTTGCATAGTATTTGATGAAAGCCCTCAAGTGATACAGCGTTTTGGCAACACTATGAGCGTTCCATTAGTTGTTGTTAATTTCAAGACTTATGCTTCAGCAAGTGGCTCCCAAGCCAATGTTCTTGCCTCAGCAATGGCAAAACAGATTTCACAATCTTATAGAATGGTTGCAGTTGTTTCAGCATTTGATTTGGATTCGGTAACAAACGAAAACCCCGACTTAGAAGTTTGGGCACAGCACCTTGATTGTGCAGGCAATGGTAGTTTTACAGGATGGCTCGAAGCAGGTAATGCGATTGAGAGAGGTGCGGTAGGAGCGATCATCAATCATGCAGAACACAAGGTCCCATTATCTCATGTTGCAGAATTGATGAAGATTCTTCCAGATAACTTTCCAATTTGTGCCTGTGCTGCCGATGTCGAAGAAGCAAAAGCTCTTGCAGCATTAGGTCCAACCTTTATCGCAGTTGAACCACCAGAATTGATTGGCGGAGATATATCTGTAACATCTGCAGACCCATCTATTGTTTCCGACACAGTTGCAGCAGTGAAGTCAGTAAATCCAAATGTCAGAATTTTATGTGGTGCGGGTGTAAAGAATGGAGAAGATGTTGCTATGGCGATTAAACTAGGTGCAGAGGGAGTGCTTCTGGCCAGTGGAGTTACCAAAGCAAATGATATCGATTCAGTTCTAGCGGATTTAGTAAGCAACTTTTGAATTTATCCTTCAGAGAACTCAGCCAGTTCCAATGCACTTTGTTGCATAATTCCATAACTTAGGTTACTACCACCTGGACATGACTCTCTCAATGCACATTTACGACAAGTTGATGACTTCTTTGCCAAGGGTATTTGGTTAAATGAGTTATTCTTTCCTAGTTTTGATAACATCTTTTGCATCTGTATGATGTCGGACTCAATTAGATAATTCGATTGCGTAAGTTTTTGCTTACTCGATATTATTCGTTGCTGATTCCAAAAACCGTTGCGCCATGCAATTACCCTAATGGTGTATTTATTTGCCAAAATGGGGAAATTGTTTTTCTCTCTTATCCATGAAACCATTGCCATCGCTTCTAATTCTTCAAAGGATGAATTCTTCTTACCTTGCATATCTATTCTAATCAAATGCCAATGGTTTTGAATTTTTACTGCTATATCTGGGCAACAATAGAGGTCTACTCCATTGACCGAACCCCGTTCTATCCTTTCAAAAACCATCCATTGTTTGTGGAATCTACTAACAAGGGCTTGGATAAAGTCATTATTCCAGAGAGTGGTAATTCTTTTCATCGAATTCTTAATCAAATATTCAATATCGAGATCGTTGAGTTTAAGATTCTCATCAATTGCCTTTTTTGTACCGATGACTTCATGCATTGACAAAATCGTTTGTTGTTGGGATATTTTTTCATTTAGATTTTCTCTTATTTTTCTTTCAGTAAATAATTGCGACCATTCAATATTCATCTGAAGGTCTTCCAGTCGCTCAAAAATAGTTTGTTTGCAAGAGCGTAACATTAAATCCCAATGTGAGCGAATATCGCTCATAGAGTGCCATTGTTGTGATTTAGATCGATTCCAATTTGCTTGATTAAGTCCATATCTAATTACCCACCAACGTGGGCATGCAAGAAATAATTCTCTTCTGCTCTTACTCCACACTTTGTGGTATTCCATAATCGGTATGCTGTGTAGTCAACCTGTATAAGACACTAGTTTATTCAAAACAAACCAAAACGATTGGCAGCAATAATGGAGTTGACAAGTGCCCATAGAGATACAGGCACAACACACCATCCAACAAATTCAGCAAATACTTCTGAACCGAACTTGCCAAATAAACGTGAGAATGGTCCGCCTATTGCTGCGATCCAGCGTAAACACAAAACAGTTAATCCACCCATTAAGACGATTCCTAATAAGAACCCTAATCCATAGGCGATGCCAAAGCCACCACTCAAGATACTGGCGCCTACACCTTGCTGAATAAGAGAAGGGAAAGATAACCATCCAAACCATCCGAGCCATGCACCAATTAGTACATCGCGTTCCATATCCTCAAGTTCTCTCCAGTCAGAGAAACCATCGGGCATAAATCGATGAATTTGTTTTGCAATTATTTTTACTTCGTAAGGGCTACCATTCTTTGCTGCGAAGAAACTCATTTCAAACATCCAAATAAACATTAAAATATTGAGATAGAAGTTGATATTACTAGATATTGGTAAAATAGTTACAATTAGTGGGATTAGGTTGATTGTCAAAATAGCAGCAGCGCTTGAAACAATTGTACTGAGCCACAATAAGCCTGGAGCAATAGCTTCTTCTGGAGGCTCCCAATTAGACCTAGGTAGTGCAAGTAGGAGCAGGAATAAACATGGACCAAAGAGAAGGGTGAAATAAGTCGCAATTCCATGAGAACCACCGCTATCGATGGTGTTGATAGCATCCGTATATTCCTTTGAGCCAGCCGATGATGGTGTTGCATAAGCAATGTGCATTGATGGGTCAATAACAAATACAGCATCAGCCACACCTGAAGGGAAACTGGAAGTTAGCAAATTATCTTCATCATACAATATCGGCCATGATGCATTCAATTGATTTTCATAAAATGTCACATCGCGCATCGTAGCATCAGGGCCAGCAACGATTTGAACGATAGATATTCGTTCGGGCATTTTCCCTAATGTATAATTGAATTCAGCAGCTTGGTCTTGAGCGTTAACAGAACCAGGTAGTATTACGCCAACAATGACAGCATCCTTGCCTTCCATTAATTGAGAGATTGAATATTCCTCACCTGTGGTATTTTGCAATGTTCGGTCAACGATTCTAGAATCTTGTTGAATATTTTCAGCACCGAGATCGATTTGGTCAAATGCTGTTGGAATGAATAGCAATGTCAAGACAAACATTGCACCCAATATTGGAGGGGGAAGCAAAATTCCGCTACGGAATAAGAAGGCGAAATATCCAATAAAAGAAAGGAATGTTGTCAGTGAAAGCCATATTGCAGCGCTTGCATAACCTTCATTCGGTTTCACAACTTCAAAGCGAACAATCCCATATGCATGACAATCCTCATTAAGATCTCCACCAATTTGATTAACACAAATTTGGACATTTGAATCACCATTAGGAACTCTTTCAGAAGCAGCCCAAACCCAAACAGTACGATTTTCTCCCAGGTTTCTTTCCATCATGACATTCGTTGAAGATGTTTCCACCAATAGGTCAGCATCATTGACATATTTTTCATCACTCGCCAAAGGGCCCCAAATTTCCCAACCGATTTCAGCTACATCAGCTGCACCCCATGCTAAAGTTGGTTCAAATTCAATATGAGCCCTGTGTTGCTGGTCAACATATACAGAAGCAGTTGGCTCACTTAATGTGCCCATCATCACGATTCCGCCACTATTCTGCTCAAATCCACCCCAGTGAACATTTGCTCTAGTTCCTAAACAATTGTGTTCCATTTGTAGATCCAATGTGAATACATCGCCCTTAGACATATTGAGGATTAGGTTTTTCACTTCACCCTCAAATGGCATTGCCGAATTAGCCGTCGTGACATCGACAACAGCGTTTACAGTTGATTCATAGATTACATTCCCACCGGCGCTAACAATGTAATATAACGTGGTTGAGGAATCCACAAAGGGTTGATTTTTACAAGTATTAGCCGTTGATGCATCAATTGTTACGGAAAAATAAACTTGCATGGTGATATTGCTGTTAAGAGAAGTTTGAACTGGTTCACTATCAAGGTTGAAAACAGTGACTGGTCCATTGGTAACGCCGGTAGTAAAACTACCAACTGCAGCATCTGGGCGGGCTCTTTGTAGAACCGCTTCTCCAACATTTAACCCTTCAACGAATAGATGTTCCTCTTGGGCAAGTTCCCATTCAACGAACCCAGCCTCATATTTCACATCTTTTTGTATTTCAATTGCGCTTGCAAGACTAACAGTACTCACCAATGCGAGTAGTAGTAAGGCCACAATCTGCTTGCGCATGACTCATGGCAACTGTCATGGGTTCAAGAAGCCGATGCCTCAAGATTGTCAAAACCGGTCCTAATTGGGATATTTTGAATTAAGACCCCTAAAGGGGTCTCGCTATGTTTTATTCAAATGGAAAGTATTCTAGGAACGTTGCCATAGCGATCATTCCAAATGAAATGGCTAATGCATTAACAGAGCCCTTGGTAAGGTATCCTCTATTTTCAAGTACTGCTCCCAAAACACTGTCAACCTGACATCCAAGAAACCCGATAATTGCGATTGCTATCGAAGCAGAGATCCCCCAAACAAGACTGTCTGATAAAGAATCAATATTGACAATAAGCCAAGCACAAAAAGTCAAAATCGAGATAATAAGTGAACCCAACGCAGCAGCCTTTTGCCCACTCGGAGAGTATCCACCATTGATTCCTTGCTGACATGGTTGCAAGGTCGTAATGAGTTTGACATTACTATCCAAAGATCCTATTTCGCTAGCAAATGTATCGGATGCAGCAACTGCTACAGCAGCGCTGAATAACCATAATCCATTGACATAATCCTTGCTGATAATGGCATAAACAGCAACTAATCCAGGCATTCCTCCATTTGCAATTACATTGCCCCAACTGCGATGACCATCTGAAGATTCACTCAAACCTAAGTCCATTTTTTCTTCAAATCTCCATTTTGTTGCCTTGTGACTTGACAATAAAAATCCAAGGAGAATTAACAACCAGCTCCAATGTCCCATTCCTCCGACAACAAATCCAAGAAGTGATGCCGACAAGATACCTGCTTTGTCAAGGATATTGGCTCTAGTTGAAACGATTATCAAACCGAGAATAATGATTGACGTAACCGCCAAATTACCTTGGTTGAAACCCCCTTGCAAGACATCCATGGGCATCCCTCAAACTCTGCGGGTGAATTAATCATTGAAAGGTGCTTTGCTTTAATTATAGGGTGATGTGTCCAATTTTACAGTGTATGCCCGTCTCCATAATCCAAACTCTTTTCTATGTAAGTTGGTGTAAATAAAGAAGGTAGGATGCGTAAAGAGCAATACCATAGCATGAATATGAGGATTACCAGCCACCCTAATGTGGCCAGAATACCAAGCAATGGATCAACTTTTTCTGCAACAACTGAGATGACGAACAAACTACCGTTCCAAAAAGAGTGTCCAGCTATAGCCAAAAGAATCGCGAAGAGAGGTGATTTTGGCAGTTTCCAACCCGCGCCAACATGTCTCATCCACCATATTGGTAGATCTGCAGTTACAGCCTTGCTCTGATTTGAATACGAAACAACTTGACGTGTGTCTTCATCATAAAGAACCCATGAAGTATCCTGGCTGGTATTCGGATAACCCCGTTTTTTATGCAAATAGTGACCAATCCCATAACCACTTATCCCCGTCCACATGGCATGACCAGGAACTGAACCGATGCCTCTTATTATTGATGTAAATGCAAATGTAAGTCCGGAAGCCCCCGTTAGTGACCCCATGATGTACGTTAGATTTTCAATTAATGCAAAACCTAGGCCAACAGTTGTACCGACATAGAAACCTTTCTTTGCAGAATCAATATATGAATATAATAGCAATACTGCTAATGCTTTTGATAATTCTTCACCAAATGGAGCGGAAACAGCATATGAAAGGAAAACACCAAGATTACTATTCATCGGATCATCAACTCCTAGTAAATTTATAGAAATTGGGAATAATGTACTATTTATGACGATAGCGGGTAATGCCGAAAGCATACCAGCGATTAACATCGCCTCGCCCTCTCTTCTGGTCAATCTAAATCCAAAAAACCTCGTCGATGCAGACCACCAAGCAAATACTGGAGTTGAGAATCCAATTATCCAAGCCGGTATTACTATAATTAAAACTAATAACAAAAATATTAACAAATTGTCCATGAATATAGTTGAAATAATTAATGAAATGGTGGCGATAACAACTCCACCGAAAAACAATGCCCACAAGTGGCTAGACTTGGGCATTTCAAGAGGGGTAGAGTCCTTTACGATATGATGTTTAATCGTAGTCGGCATTGGTGATGTGACTACCGTATTTTGGTCAACAATATGTTGAGTGACTCCTTCTATAGAGGGTGATGCTTTTACTAGTTGCAATAATTTAGGCCTTCTAATATAAACTAATATGAGTAATAATGGTGTTAGGCAAATTGCTGAACCAAGAGTCGTTAGTGAATCGATTGGGCCAATGATTCCATTAAAATTTGAATCAAATATAGAGGCGAATAATAGGGCTGTGAATTCGGTAATTAACCACAGTAACAAGACCAATCCAAGCATACTGCGAACAGTCTTCCAGGGTGATGATGGATGCCAAAGTGCAAAACCTGCAGGAGTTGGGCTAAGAGGGATACCAGCGCCTTGCATACCTATGGATTAAATCAGAAGACTATCAATGATTTGTAAGAATTGAGAAATTGAGGTCCGCTCAGTTCGCCCATCACTCGTCACTGAATAAACAGCAGTCGGCATAAGCACTCATCATTGCGGGGAATGGAACCACTCGTTCCCCTTTCATCAAGTCTTTGATTCAATTCATTGCTGGGAATGGAAACCATAAGTCCAATCGTGAGGTGGTGCGAATGTTTCCTTAATGGAGCGAGGAGAAGCCCATCTTAACAGATTAAGCGGAGATCCAGCCTTGTCATTTGTGCCACTTCCTCTAGCACCACCGAATGGTTGCTGACCAACGACTGCACCGGTTGGCTTGTCATTGATGTAGAAATTACCAGCACTATATCTCAAAGCCTTCATGGCTGTGACTATATGTCTGCGGTCACGGGCGAAAATTGAACCGGTTAATGCGAATTCAGAAGTTTCATCACATGTCTTGAGTATTGCTTCAAACTCTTCATCAGGATATACATAAACAGATAATACTGGTCCAAATATTTCTTCACTCATGGATTCATATTTTGCATCTGAACAAACGATGGTAGTTGGTTCAATGAAATATCCAGTAGAACCATCATAGCCTCCACCTGTTACGATTTCACATCCTGGATCTGCTTTTGCACGGTCGATATAGCCAGTGATATTGTCAAAGGATTTCTTATCGATTACAGCTGACATAAAGTTGGTGAAATCTCTTGGGTCACCAACGGTAATTTTTGCAACATCTGCACAGTATTCATCTTTGATAGCATTCCAAACCGACGTAGGAACATATGCTCGTGATGCTGCAGAACATTTCTGTCCTTGGAACTCAAATGAACCACGTAGCATTGCCACAGATAGTGCTCTTCTATCACAATCTGGATGTGCGACAATGAAATCTTTTCCACCAGTCTCTCCTACAATACGAGGATATGAACGCATATTCTCTAAATTATTTGCGACAGTTCTCCACATACTGCGGAATACAGGGGTTGAACCAGTAAAGTGAATACCTGCTAACATATTGTGTGTCATACAGATATCACCAATCATTGCAGCAGGTCCAGGAATGAAGTTGATAACTCCAGCAGGAAGTCCAGCATCCATCATTAGGCGCATCAATAAGTAATTTGAAACATATGAATTACGGCTTGGTTTCCACACACCAGTATTGCCCATCATTGCAGCGCTTGTAGGTAGATTTGCTGCGATACTTGAAAAGTTGAATGGGGTTACAGAGAAGACGAATCCTTCCAAAGGTCTAACCTCGCTTGAATTCCACATAGTAGATGGGGAAACAGGTGGTTGTAGGTCTTCATAGATTTGACGAACATAATCAGAGTTAAATCTCCAGAAATCAATCAATTCACAAGCAGCATCGATTTCTGCTTGATGGCAAGTCTTTGATTGATTGAGCATTGTTGCTGCATTAATTTGAGCACGATATTCTCCTTTGAGTAATTCACTAGCTTTCAAAAAGATTGCACATCGTGCTTCCCAAGGCATGTTAGACCACATATCGTGTGCATCTAATGCTGAATCTATTGCAGCGTGAACTTCTTGTTCTCCAGCCATGTGAACTCTTGCAATAACATGGCTGTGATCGTGAGGCATTACCTGCTCAACCACTGTACCAGTGAAGACTTCTTTTCCATTGATAATACAAGGTATTTCAAGGATTATTGCTTCTTGGCGCTTTATTTCTGCCTTCAGAGCAGCACGCTCTGGAGAATCGGGAAGATAGCCAAGAATAGGCTCGTTAATTGGGGTCGGTGGCTTCGGAACGTTGTTCACCATAATACGAGGGGGGTGCAACCGCTTCTTCAATATCTCGCTTGAAACTATTCTTTGTAGAGGTGAGAATATTTACTACGAACCTTGGAAAGTTTCGGACTAACTACTGCAGTACAATATCCTTGATTTGGATTTCTGGCATAGTAATCATGGTGATACTCTTCAGCGATTAAGAAGTTGGTTGCTGGCTCTATTGTCGTGACAATTTGTTGTTGATACAATTGCTGCATTGCATCAATTACTGTGACAGCAATTTGTTCTTGTCCGTCTTCAACGGGCATGATACAACTGCGATACTGTGTTCCAATATCTCCACCTTGGCGATTTAGTTGAGTTGGGTCATGGACTGTGAAAAATATTTCTAAAATTGTATTGTAATCGATTTCAGATGGCTCAAATATGACCTCAACAACCTCTGCATGACCTGTATTTCCCGAACAGACCTCTTTGTAAGTTGGATTTGAGTTTGGCCCACCAGCATAGGCAGGTAAAGCGGAAGTCACCCCCGTTAGTTGCTTGAAAGCACCTTCAACACACCAAAAGCATCCACCACCTAAGATAGCTCTTGCCATGACTATGCGAATAGTTGGTTGTTGTTGAATGCTATTGCTTGATTCTATTAGGTAACTGCTTTATGGTTACAGTATTTGGTATGTTTGTGCGCAACAGTTGCTTTGTTCTAGTCACTCTATTGCTTATGCAATCATTTTCGATGATTGCGATAGCAGAAGGTCGCTCAACGAGCATGCAATGTTCAGTACAGAAATATGATTGGTTAAGTCATGAGACTGTAATTATTGATGTAGATCTCACATCACCTCCTAATGGTGTGCCATTACAAGCGCAATGGTTTATTTATGACGAAAGCGGAATTGATGTCTTGAATGGTACAGTCCAATTCCAAGCAATTGGCTCTACTGATTCTATTCACATTCCATTGAAGCACTTTTTTAACGGCGATCACTTTTACAGAGTCGAAGTGACATTGGTTGATGAAACAGCATCAATAATCGCTCAAGATGATGTTCATTTTACATTATTCCAAAATAGTAAACTACCTCAAATTGCCAATTTATTGGTTTTTGGAGATTCACTCTCGGATACGGGTAATGCCAAAGCATCATGGCTCGATGTTCCAGATGTGCCGCCATATTGGCAAGGTCGTTTTTCTAATGGTGCTGTATGGGTTGAATACTTGTCCGATGCATATTCGGTCAATACCACGATAGGAAGCGGTACTCAAGCAGGTGATAATCGCGCATTTGGTGGTGGGCAAACAGGGCAAGGATATTCCTATTTGGTGTTACCAACAGTTGGTGCACAAATCTCTGAATATTTGACTAATGTACAGAGCACGATTCCTCCAAATACAGTAGTATCTCTTTGGGCCGGTGGTAACGATTTCCTTTACGGTACAGCCAATGCTAATGTGATTGTGACTAATATGGAATCACATATTAGGACATTAGCCAATGCTGGGGCAGATGAATTCATAGTTCCCAATTTACCACCTTTGGAAACAACTCCTGAGGTATCAGGTAAATCACAATCTCAGCAAACTGCAATTGCTAATGAAGTACAATTGTACAACACAAAACTTGCCAATATGTTGGTTAATTTAAGTGCAGAATTATCTATAACTTTTCACAGTATTGATGCATATTCAGTCTTCAATGATATTGTTTCAAACAAACAGGCCTTGGGAATCAAAAATGTCCAGGATGCTGCATGTACAGGGGGAGTCTCACTATTGCCATTGCCAATATGTAATGCTGGTGACACAGTAGTTCAAAATCCAGACGAATACTTGTATTTTGATAAGGCTCATCCGACTAGAGTAATGCATCGTATCATTGGACAATATGCTATTGAATCACTAGGTGAAGCAGATACAGATGCAGATGGTCTTATCGACCAATATGATTTATGTCCATGGACTGAAGATATGACAACACTTGATTCGGACGGGTGTTCATGGGCACAAAGAGATGATGATTCAGATACTGTCAATAATGGTAATGACCTCTGTCCAAATACAGATATCGGCGCAGAAGTTGATTCAAATGGCTGTTCTGCAGAGCAAAGAGATACGGATGAAGACGGATTGAATGATGCAATTGATCCATGTCCTTTCAGTCAATCATCACAAGATCATGATTTGGATGGATGTGAAGATGCAGTCGATATTGATGATGATAACGATGGACATTTGGATGACGAGGATAATTGCCCTAAGGGATTAATCGGCCCCCATTCCGCAGATTTAGACAATGATGGTTGTCATGATTTAGAAGATCTTGATGAAGATGGCGATGGATTAAGCAATTCACAAGAAGATTCGCTCGGAACAGATCCACGAGACCCAGATAGTGATGATGATTTGGTCGTCGATGGTCAAGATGCATTCCCACTAGATCCATTGGAATGGGCAGATACTGATGGTGATGGATGCGGCGATAATAGCGATGCTTTCCCATTGGATGATTCTGAATGTTTGGACACTGATGAAGATGGATATGGGGATAATCAAGATGCATTTCCAACAGATGAAAGCGAGTGGATGGATAGTGATGGTGACGGGTATGGAAATAATCGAGATGTCTGTCCACTTGAAAGTGGTAATTCGTTAATTCCAGAAGGTTGCCCAGATAGAGATGGAGATGGCTTTGGCGATAATGTTGATTTATTCCCTAATGACCCTGAAGATTGGGCAGATATGGATAATGACTCTGTAGGGGATAATAGAGATTTATTCCCGACAGACCCTACTGATTGGGCAGACCGCGATAATGATTCATATGGAGATAATAGAGATGCCTTCCCTAGTGATCCGAATGAGTGGAATGATACTGATGGAGATGGTGTAGGCGATAATGCAGATGCTTTCCCAGAAGATTCATCAGAATGGTATGATAGTGATTCTGATGGCTGTGGAGATAATTCCGATGTTTGGCCAAATGACCCTGAAGAATGTGGGGATAGAGATTATGATGGAATCGGTGATAATGCTGACGATTTCCCAGATAATACTGGTGAATGGAAGGATAGTGATGGTGATGGTTTGGGTGATAATAGTGACCAGTATCCAGATGATTCTAAGGCAAAATACGACAGTGATGGAGATGGGATAGCAGATGCCTATGACATGTTCCCAGATACTTCAACAATGGATAATTGGTTTGATGTGGCTCTCAGAGTCGTTGGTTTTGGTGTTCTAATAGGTGCACTATTACTCGTTCTAAAAAGAAAAAATCCACCTATTACAAAATATAATGATTGGCAGCAATTGCATAATGATGAAACGAATCAAGATTCTTACTGATCATTCTTTGTCATCAAAACAACACTGTTAATGTTGATTATTCAATCATCTCTTTGCTGATTCTGTGCCCTATCTCTACGAGATGGGTTTCTTGATTGGTTACTATTATTCCTTCTTTGTGAATTATTATTATTTTGATTTGAACGATTGTTATTGCTCCTATTTCCTCTACCTTGGCTTTGATTAGAATTAGTTGGACCACCCCGTCTACGATTAGAATTATTATTGTTAGAACTGCTTTGCCTAGGAGCACTCTTTCTATTGCGATTATTTGGTTTTGAACTCTTAGCTCCTTTTATCTTACCAGCCTTTTGACCAGGCTTTGGTATTGCATTAGCGTAATGAAACTCTTGTTTTAGATCACGAGGAATTGCAGTTCCAGTTACTTGCTCAATTCCGACCAAATATCCACTTTCGCTTTCGTCACAAAATGCATATGCGATTCCATCTTTTCCAGCACGAGCAGTTCTTCCGATT
>JAPKFC010000026.1 GCA_028821785.1 Candidatus Poseidoniaceae archaeon
GCACCGTCACGCGACGGACAGGTTCAAGAAAGGGTGGTTGGTCGGAAGGTTTGGAGTTGTGTGTTATGGCAGAGCTAGTAGATTATAAATGCGCAGATTGCGGAAGCCTAGAATCGTTCCACCGAGAGCGTAATGGTATCAGTTGTAAGGCATGTGGATCCCGTATCTTCATGAAATTGCGACGCAATGGAACAAAGCGCCTACCTGCAGAGTGAAATCCGCATAATTTCTGAACCTTCCTCGATGGGAGAGTTGAAAGACCTATGACTTTGAGTTGGTCTTAGATGGCGAGCTGGCTTGAGGAAAAGGCGCCAAGGCGTTTTGACGAACTCCTTCTTTCAGATAGCGTACGTGAATACCTAAAACGCAGTTCTCTGGAAGCAAACCCACCACATCTTCTCATTTCTGGCCCGTCAGGGGTCGGGAAAACTGCCGCATGGCGTTTAGTCGCTAGACAAGTCCTCGGCCCTTCGTGGCAAGCTACAACCCATATTATCCAGGCTAGAGATTTAGCAAAAACAGCAGGTGCAATGAAGAAATTCGAGGAATTTCTTAGGCCCGAGGGATCAAGTTCCAAAGACACATTAGCAGGTCGAACCTCCTTAGATGCCTATTATTCCAATCTCTCTCCAGCAGTTGCGGGCGATGTAGCCCCAGCTGGCATTGAATCATCCGAACACAACAAAGGCACTAAAATCCCTATCTCAAGAATCATCGTCATTGAAGATGCGGATTTCCTCGGCAAAACACGGCAATCATATCTACGGCGCATGGTCGAAGAAAGTAGCCGCAGTGCTAGATTTATTTTTACCGCCAAAACCCCTTCGAGAATCATAGAAGCCTTACGTTCTAGAGTTCAGTTAATTCGTTTTCCAATAATTTCTCGTGAGGATATCGAAAATCGTTTGAATCAAATAATCACAGAAGAAGGACTTTCTCCAGATAGGGGAATAATAGGCGATATCGCTCACGTATCAAGCGGTAATCTTCGCAAAGCAATATTCTTGACACAATTATTATCACAAAGAAATTTACTTAATGATAGGAAAAATCTGCAATCCGTCTTGGCGGCAACTTCGGTTAGAGAGATACAACGCGTTATTGAAGAAGCACTAAGAGGAAAGGTTCACCAATGGCGATGGGAGAAAAAAGGTAGCAAAAACTCACGAGTTCTAAAAGGTGCAATGGGTCAATTAGACGAGTTGATGATAAAATATAACTTCGAAGCAGAAGAAGTTGTTGAACACTTCTACAGCCTATTTACTGCTAGCCGCCTCCATTTTGATGAGGCCGTTCTTTCACAATTATTGATCGCTTTAGCCGAATGTGATGTTTCTTTGAAAACCTCAGCTGTTGGTAGGATTCAACTTGAATTATTTTTACACCAAGTTGCAGAGATTGGTCAACAGCAAGTGGTTACATAAGCACAACCATCTAATCACAGGATTATTTCGCAAGGCTTGGGCGTGTAGCATAGCTGGATAATGCATCGGCCTCCTAAGCCGAAGACCGCGGGTTCAAATCCTGCCGCGCCCGTATTGAAAGTTTTCTAAATGATGACAATGAGGGGTGACAATGCAAGAAAGGTCGTGGCTCAAAATAGTCATGGCCATTCTTCTCGCCGTATTGGTTGCATCCGGCTCCTATGTCATCACTGACAATCTTGGCAAAACAGAGGATAAAGAAGAAGAACAAATAGAATGTATGGGCCAACAAATTCTGACTCAAGAGGGTTGTATTGATCCAGAGCCACAACCACCACAACCAGCGGACTGCACTACTTCTCAAGTTTGGCGTGACGGGAATTGTCACGATATAATCGCGCCACAGAATTTGACATATGGTGTAGAAGTAATGCAATGGACAATCGGAGATATTCACACACTGACTCCATCATTTGACGGTGATGGACCAGATTCGTGGATGGTATATCCAGCCTTCCCAACATTCATTTCCATAGATGAATTTAGTGGCGAAATCATCGCGGCCCCACAAATCGAACACAGTAGCACTACCCACGCCATTATCGCCTCAAATAGTGGTGGTGTTTCAACTACTAATCTTACAATTTCAGTAATTAATATCCAGCCTATGTTTAGTTATCCTTCACCCCAATGGACATTTGTTTTGGGATATTATGATGAGTTGCCATTGCCACTAATTGGAGACATGAGTATAGACAATTGGGACGTAACACCAGAACTTCCACAGGGCTTGATAATCGACTCAAATGGGCGTATTGGTGGAACAGCGACCCTATTGGGCAGCACCAACCATAGCGTCATAGCAACCAATTCTGGAGGTTCTGCAAGTGCAGAAATTCAAATCATTGTAGTCGATGAAGCCCCATCACTTTGGTATGCAGCACTAGGAAATTCAGCTTTAACACTAAGCAAAGGAATTGCAATGCAACCACTGGTAGCCACCAGTTCACAAGGACCGATCATCACCTGTATTAGCCAGCCACAATTGCCACCTGGATTAGAACTTGCAACAAATTGTAATATTGAAGGGACAGCAACAGTATTGCTCAACCAATCCGAGTTCCTAATCACTGGAAGTAATAGTGGAGGTATAAGCCAGCACAATCTAACCCTCACCATCATAGATCAACCATTGTCGAATATTTTGTATGGAGTAGGAAGTTACACCTTTGCTAAGCAAGTAGACATCGTTGATATCGAACCATCTTATGATGGAGGAGTTGCTTTGCTTTGGGAAATTCAACCACAACTTCCAACCGGCATATCATTCAATCAAAGTTCAGGGGCAATCACCGGTACTGCATTAGATGTACATCCAACTACGACATATACTATCTTCGCCAACAACACTGGTGGGACAGGAATGGCATCTCTCACTCTAACATTTGTTGATATTACTCCGAGCGCAATTTCCTATGCTAGCACAGAGATAATCGTTGAATCGAATCAAAGTTATATGCAAATCAATGTTAGTAATTTAGGAGATGATGTAGATACATGGCAAAGCAATCCGACTTTACCATCTGGACTAACCTTTGCAAGTGGAGGAACAATCTTTGGTACTGCAGATACCCGTGTACCCCGTACTACTTACACAATATATGCTAACAACTCAGGCGGTTCCTTTGAACTACAGATAAATATTACAGTACATGATTTTGATACAGATTGGTCAATGATAACCGCTGGGGTAACATCAGTAGATTACGGCTCATCTTGGCCATCTCTAATATTGCCATTTGGCCAATGGTCCTTCCCAATTCTTTCTGACTGGGACCAACGACCAATCGCTTCAGCAGCATATGCTGGACAAGGCAGAGTTGTTGGTTATGGCCACGAATCATTTGTTGCTAAAACTAGTGGTTCAGAAATGACACTTTCAATAAACGCAATGAAGTGGGCTTGTGATGGAGTCGGAACAATTGGTTTATGGAACGATTTCAACCACTTTGAAGATGAATTAGTGGCTGAAGGTTTTACAGTATTAACATCGGTATCTCCAGATCAATTAGCAGGTCTAGACTGTTATGTAGGGGAGTTTTGGAATGGTTGGAGCGATGCTCAAAATTTGAAAATTGAGACCTTCTTAACATCGGGCCATGGCTTGATTTTGGGCGGCCATTCCTGGTATTGGTCCTATTCAAATTCAGACGTTGCCCATAATTACCCGGGCAATAAAATTGCACCGACCACTGGATTATTCGTTTCATCGTATTCTGGTTCAGTTCAAGTAACACTTGGCACAACAGCACCAGATAGATTATTGCGAACTATCCCAGCCATTACCGCACTGCAGAATCACTTCACAACAGGGCCACTAATCGCTACATCAGATGCGCCGACTATCGAGAAAACAATTACCCGAAGTAGCGTAATATTAACTCTTGACTTCAACAGCTTTTGGAGTCCACTTCGAGAGATGGTAAATTCTACGGGATGGACTCAAATCTCAGATAATAACGAATATGATTTAGGGGCAGATCCGATTGACGATGTTCTTCTTGCGATAGAAGAAGGACTGTATCTCCTCCTTCCAGCAAATGAATTAACCGCTCATCCGAGTTCTTCAGATTTCCCTGGGGCTGTACCTTCGAGTGCAGCGAGAGTGAGCGCCAATGTTACAGTTAATGGCGACTATATTGGCTTGCCAAGTGGCTTTGGCTATTCGGGAGCAAGAAGCCACGGCATGATGGGAACTGGGCTATACGCCGCTGCTGGTGAAGTGGTAAATGTCACAGTTCCAACATCAATCGTTGACCAAAACGTCCGCATCCAAATCGGCGCACACTCAGATTCATTATGGGGTAAAGATAAACTCGATAGACATCCAAAGGTGCATCGGATTTGGACAATAGATTCTACAAATATGCAAGTTGGCAACACCTTTGGTGGATTAATTTACATAACATTTCCACCAGATTCCACTTTTGGTATGACTAATATTACAATTGAAAATGCAGTACAATCACCTCGTTATATCGCGGGAGTCACCACTCCTCAACAGTGGAATGCTACTGAAAGAAATTATCCTGCACCGTGGGCTGAAATAGAAGGTGAATTCTTTATTCTAACAGTTCCATCTTCTGAAATTAGAACTCTTGACAATACTGTTGAACTGATGAATTGGTGGGATACTGCATTACAGATGGAGCATAACCTAAGCGGTTATCTTCCATGGACTAGAGTTGAAAGAGCAGTCTTTGATATTCAAATCAGTGCCGGCTGGATGCACTCTGGTTATCCATTCATGGCCCATACAGTAAGCGTTGCAAACGTAGTAAATTTGAGTCATATGTCAACCCAAGGAGATTGGGGAATGTTCCATGAACTGGGGCATAATCATCAATGGATGGCAGCAACTTTACCAGGAAATACCGAAACTACTTGCAATCTTTTCTCAGCCTATATTATGACTGAATTAGTCGGAGTTGATTTAGGAGCAGGCCACGGTTCAATGAGTAATTCTAGTCGCGAAACTAGGACAGAGACCTACTTTAATGCGGGCTCACAAATCTCACAATGGAGTGTTTGGACTGCTTTAGAAACTCACATGATGATCCAAGAACAATTTGGTTGGCAAGTCTACACATCTGCCTTTAGCCAGTACTACAATAGTTCACTAACTCATCCAACAAATGATGCACAAGAATACAACTCTTGGGCAGCTAGAATTTCCAATGAAACAGGAATGAATTTGATTCCGTTTTTGCGCGCTTGGGGTTTGCCTATAGATGATGCAACTTTTGCAACAGTCGAACACCTTCCAGTATGGAATAACGACCCACTGAGAGGCTGGGTTCATGATTACCCATCCATACTACAGAGTCTTACAGTAAGCAATATTACAACATCTTCCTCAACTTTACACTGGGATAATTACGATAATGGTACAGATGTTAACCAAACTATTTGCTGGGGATTATTTGATGGTGGAACAACCAAATCTGCGTGGACAACCTGTTCAAGTCAAGGTTTAGCGACAGTTGGTTCTGAGCAGAAAGACATCACTGGATTAACAACATCTTCAACTTATTATTGGAGAATATTAGGCGAAGGTGCTAGTGGAGATCATTGGACAGATTCCCAGTCGTTCACAACAAGTTGACATCGGACATAGCGTGAGGAGTGTCATTAATCATTCAAAATAACAATAACCACTCATCTCCAGTGACAACATACCCGGAGTGAAGTGAATGCCGAAAGTAAATTTCAACGAAAAATTATCTAAATTTTCAGACCATTGGTCACCAAAAGTTATTGCAGAGATGAATGATTATCAATTTAAATTAGCAAAAATTCATGGAGAATTTGTTTGGCATAATCATCCAGATACGGATGAAGTCTTCATAGTTCTAAGTGGTCAAATGAAGATTGAATTAGAAGATCAAACTATTGAATTATCTGAAGGGGAAATGTATGTTGTTGCTAAAGGTGTAATGCATAAACCGAGTGCTGAAAATGAGTGCCAAGTAATGCTTGTCGAGCCACGTGGAGTGGTCAATACAGGCGATGTGCAAAGCGAATTGACCGCCTCTAATGATGTTTGGATTTAACTTCAAACCAAGTCAGCAAACGCATTAGGCTTGTATGTCCATCGCAGTGAACCTTCAGCATATTTTGCATAATGCTTGGCAATTCGCGGCTCGTTTGCGACTTTATCATGATACTCTAATAGGCCAGGGTAATCAGCGAGAATCGACTTGTCAATACCATCAAAATTTCCAGAAAACAATCCAAAAATTCCACAGAATGCTCGAATATCTGCAATTGACATATCTCTAGTGTTAGCAACCCATCCTGTTGTTGATTCTGCGATCTTTGTTTGTAATAATTCGAGATTCTTTGTCCCAGCTCCTTCTTCATTGAATACAGCTTGCCTTGCCTTTGTTCTTTCATCAACATCTTCTATTGAAAATGTACCACTAAGGATTCTTGAGAACGGTTCCATGCCATCAAGAAATTCATCAACTTTAGCAGCCTGGAATGGGTCACTTGGTGTTAATCCTGCCATTCCTCCAATATATCGCAGGATTGCCGTTGATTCTGCCAGCGTTCCATCCGGAGTTTGTAAAATTGGCACCATCCCCCAAGGCAATTGACCATCATTCTTCATTTGAGCGTATTGTTCGCCCATAATTTCATTATCTTTCCAACTCAAATTAGCCAGTGAAAGGGCTACACGAACACCCTCTGCTCTTCCAGGAATTGGAAAATAGTATAATTGGTAAAGTGCGGGTGGGTTTGAAATATGCCTTCTATTCGCCATATTTGAGTCCACAATGGCGTGATATTCAACATTTTGCATGCTTCCAAAAGAAGATAAACTTTCAGCGTAATGCATTACCGATGAAGAATAGTAGCACCTGCCCAAAATGCTCTGGCACTGAAGTGAAGATAAACAGAATAGGAGGCTATCAAAACATGGCGCTCGGCGAAATTTATAGATGTGCAGAATGTGGTTATTCTGAAATATGGAATTCCAAATCACATAATAGACAAATGAATGTTTTGATTAGTGGTACAATACTTATTGCGCTGGGGGCTATATGTTTCTTAATGTTCAGAATTTACACCACTACGTGAAATAGGCAACAACCAAAACCAAAAGCCCTCATCGGTAACTGATTGGCATGGTTGATGAGGGAGTCAGCGGGGAAAATAATTCCCGAACTACCACCTCTTTACCAGACCCATATGGACAGGGATTCTCTCGAAATGAAGACCCTTTGGCAAGAACAAAAGCAGCATGGAAATCACAAGATTCAAACAGGTTATTTTATGGCAAAATAGCGAGAAATCCAGCAATATTATTTGTTAAAACCCTAGTAGGATTTGGTTTTGCAGTCGCAGCACTGCTAAACGTTTTATTTCCTCACAGCGCATCCACTAGCGTTACATCAGTTGTTTTAATTTGGTCAATACCAATAATGATAGCAATCTTACCACAATCACTCGCAACCGAATATTCTTGGCGCTCAATGAAAACAAGAATTTCACTACGAGAAATGGGTGGATTCGATGATGAGAAAAAATATCCAATGAGGTCACAACCGGGCATGGATCGTATCGTAGAGGGGCTCAAAGATAATCGCCGACATAATATGCTGGGAGTATTTTTTACAATCACGGCATTCATACTATTGTGTTCTGCTGCGATAATAGAGCAAGGCAGCATCGCTTGGAATTTGTCATTATTAGTGGCGATGACCAGCGGTATAGCGCTGGCCTTCCACACACAATTCATTAACCATATAATGAGT
This sequence comes from Candidatus Poseidoniaceae archaeon, assembly GCA_028821785.1. Taxonomy (GTDB): domain Archaea; phylum Thermoplasmatota; class Poseidoniia; order Poseidoniales; family Poseidoniaceae; genus MGIIa-L1. The sequence continues at coordinate 7,745 of JAPKFC010000026.1, forward strand.
CAACAAGGTGACAGAATTCCCTTTTTATCATTTCATGCACCAACACACCACCCTACACAAGTCAATACTATTCTTGGTGATTTAATCATCGCCCATTTAGACCCAGATAGTTTACTTGAATGGAAAAAATGGAACAAATTATTGGCTGAATCAATAATCCCTGGTAACGATTTACGACAATGTTTGGAAAGACTTCTTTACATATTGCATCTGCAACAGCAAAAAGAAATCTCAACAGAATTATCGGTTTCAGAGTTGTGTGAGTTTTTGAAAAGAGATACTATTCCACGCCTTCTCTTGAATGAAGATACAACCTATAATTGGCGTAGTCTTCAAAGATTGATTTCCCACGCAAGAGCATGGCAACCAGGCGCTTTCCGGTTATTGGATAGATTACAAAACGATCTCTTATCGGGATCGCCGCCGGTATTGCGGGCAAAGTGGAGAATGGATGTATCACTCGACCCTGAATGCGACCAAGGTGCTGGGAACCTGTTTATTGTATTGAATAATCAAACATTCTCTCCGCGCCATGTTCGCGTTGAGGTATTATGTCCGGGTGGAGAACCAGAATTGAGAACACATCGCTTTGAGTTAGCACCTTGCCCTCCACCGCGCGCAGCGATTTCACTAACAGATACAAGTGAAGATGATGGATTGGATTGGGTCCCACGTTATTTGGAAAAAGGCGTCGTATTGTGGATTGGCGTGGCATGGACTAACCGATTCAAAGGTCCAGCCAATGTTCAAGTAATTCTGCGCGATGATGACGGAGTAGTTCTCGAATCCATCGTCGTTTCAACACACGTTGGCGTCGGAGAAAGTGGTTTGGTCAAAGAAAGAAAGAAAAACCTAGAACTAGCAAGGAAGTGGGGAGATTCAGCCTTGCCACAGGTCTCTTTGAGTTGAATTGAAATTAAAGGAATTCATTCGCAGTAAGGCGAAAATGAATGATATTTGACCCACTTCTAAAAGTGCAAACTGTTATTGTTTGGCTTTTTTTAAATCCGTCCAAAGTCCAACAATTTGCAAAACCCTCAAGCGCGTTACTTATGGCGGGGCTTCACTTCGCCCGACTCAAGGGTTGTAGAGTCATGGAAGCATGGGATATCATCGTATTAGGGGACGGACCTGCAGCACTACGTGCAGCAGCTGAATCTGCAAAGACTGGAGCATCAACTTTGATGATGACAGCAGATGGCTTAGGAATGAGTGGAAGAAGCGCTGCTGATGGCATTGCAGCACCACTTCAAGAAACCAATAATCGTGGACATAGAGAAGACACAATTCGCTCAGGGGTTTTCTTGTGTGACCAAGACATTGTCAATTCAACAACATCCGCAGCAAATCGTCAAATGGATTTGTTAGAACGCTGGGGCGTAAACTTCCGCCGTGACTCTAAAGGCACACCATTGGTCAGCAAAGGAGCGGGACACGGCAAGCCACGAAATGCAAACTGTGGCGACACCACTAGCAGAGAAGTCCAACAAGTTCTGGAAGAACAATGTATGAGATTCGGAGTAACTCGTCGAGGCGACCAACTACCACTATCACTAGTACATTCTAATCAGAAAATCAATGGATTGATCGCCGTTGATATGATAAACGGCAGATTACTATCGCTTTCAGCAAAAGCAATTATTATCGCAGACGGTGGCTTTGAAGGAGCATTCAGCAATGGTGTTGTTGGTTTAGGATTGGATTTGGCTTTACAGGCAGGACTTCCACTACGCGATATGGAATTTATCACATCAACTCCACTGGCAATTAAAGATACAAATCTAGTAATTCCTATGGGGATTCTCGCTGCAGGGGCAATTCTTCATGAAGCAAGCGGAAGCGAATTAGATGTTGGAGAAGGAGATTTAAATTCACTTTGCTCAGCGGTTGCAGAGGCTTCACAACCAGTCCTAGATGCCAGAGCTCTCAATGAGAATGCAGTATGGTGGGATGCTACAATGCGCATGGTCAAAAGCCGCACAGGTGTTGATATGAGCAAACAAACAATCGCTATCGAATGCCGTGCTGACATGACTGTCGGCGGAATTGCAGTCAATGAAAATGGACGCGCAGTAGTCGGCAGTTGGTCACGTTGGTTCACCGGCTTATACGCAGCAGGAGACGCAGCTTGTTCAGGATTACATGGCGCAGGCAGCATCGTTGGAAATCGACTACTAGATGCTATGTGTCTCTCGGCCGCCGCCGGTCAAGACGCTGGTAAATGGATCAAAACCACAGAATTCAGTGGTAGTTCAGCACTGCAAGAAGCATTCGAACAACATCAATCCTCTCTATCACAAGTGAATGAACTAAAGCAAGACGAAGAAGTTCTTCGCTCAGGTGTTGTTTTCAGTAACATCAAGGCAGCAGCAAACGATACATTAGGTACTCCCCGAGATTCATCTTCACTAGATGCTGGATTAGAAAAGATGGACGCGATTAAGACTCGCATCAATATGCATCTTGACCAAACATCATTGATTGCCAATACCAATTTAGTAGAAAATGCCAGAGCTGCTGCAAGTGCGCGTTTGGTAACGGCGGCAATGATATCAGCAAAAGCCCGCCAAGAAAGCAGGGGAGTTCACCAAAGAAGCGATTTCCCAGAATCCAATGATGAATTATTACATCATATCACAGTAGACCAAGAGGGCAATGTAGGGCAACTGGCAATCCGCAAGACTTCTTCTGGAAACTGGTTATTACCACCTATGTGAATCATCAAATCACCCTCATTGTCGGTGTGAACCTCAAAAGGCTGAACTTCTTCGCCTAAGTCAATGGGAGGCGCAACATTGTTTGAAAAAATCGTTGCGGGCGAAATCCCATGCCATCGTGTTGCTGAAGGAGAAAACTGGCTTGCATTCTTGGATATATTTCCGCGTTCACCAGGTCACACACTGGTTATTCCAAAGCAAGGAATACAACACCTAAGCAACCTTTCAACGAGCCAAAGAAATGAATTATTTGACGGAGTTTGTCAAGTAGAAACAATTCTCGGCACTTATTTTAATACCACTGATTTCACAATATGTATTCACGATGGCCCATTAGCCGGCCAAGAAGTACCTCATGTCCATGTTCACGTAATACCAAGAATAGCTGGCGATGGTGGCGGAACATTGCAGTCGATGTGGCCCAATGCACCTGCAATGGGTGGCCAAGCGGATCACGCAGCATTGGCGCTATTGGCAACTCAACTTGGAGGAGATCAATAATGTCAAAAAAAATCCCTGACGGTGCAGTTGATTCTAACGGGGAGTTATTGCCAGACCTTTCTAAGTCCGCCAAGAACATGAAAATGATTCGTTTGTTGAAAACCCCTGCACCATCCTTCACTGGAAAAATTCCAGGCTCCCGCTTTTGGACATGGGTGGCTTTTACATTGGGGAGAAGGGTGAGGGCAATTCAATTCAGAACCTCTCATGTTTCTGGTTATGAAAATATTCCCAAAGATAACGGGGCCTTATTCTCGGCATGGCATACCAATGGCCTTGTCGACGCGCTTGCAATCATGTTACCAAATCCCAAACATTTCGTCATGGGGGGCCGTCATGACTTGGTAACAAGGCCGTTGTTGGGCTGGTGGACTCGTAAATTAGCAATGCAACCGGTAATCCGCAAGGCCGAATTATTACGAGGAGGTTGCACCGAAGAAGAAGCCACATACCTAAACGGCAAAACCCTTCTCGCATTATCAAAAGGAATTTCGCGCGGTTTTGGATGTGTATTATTTCCAGAAGGTACTAGCCACGATGAATCACACATGCTTCGTTTTAGAACAGGGCCAATGCGCACAGTTCTCGCCGCTGCAGCAATATCAATCGCGGAAGATAGACCATTACCAGTAATTATTCCCGTGGGATTGCATTTCAGAGTGAGGCACTATTTTAGGACTGACCAGTGGATAGAATTTGGCAAGCCAATAGAGATTCCGAAATCCGACATCCCGCAGCAATTGGTCGATGCTGTCAAACAAGGAAGATGGATTGAACCGCCCGCAGAACAGGTCCTATCGCTGCGCGACAAGTTACGTCCAAAGTTGATGGAACTAACTCCAAATACAAGTGATTGGGACGATTATGGCGGCATCAAATTATTGGCTCATATAGAGTCAAAACATATTGGTAAACCGATACGTAGTTGGAAGGAAGAAGTTATTGCTGCAAGAGCCATTAATCAATCGATTAAAGTCAGCCAGAACGATGAAGGTTTGGTAGATGAAGCAAAACACATTACTAAGAAACTAACCAGTATCAAACACAAGGCTGCAGTCAATGCAGGAAAAATACTCTACGAGCACAATTTAGATGGGCGGGATTTGAATTCCAAAGGTCTTGATTTACGAAGAGCCAATCTCCTAAAGGCACCCCTTGCTTTAGTTAGGCTTTGCATCTTTTTGGCAGTATTGCCGATATCAATTGTTGGACTTGGCTTCCAAGTGGCCGCGGGCAGATTACTAGGCGACTCAACAGATGAGGGGGCAGATGCAAGAACCTCATATCAATTCCTCGCAGCATTATTTGGCTCAGTATTGGGGTGGCCAATAATAGCCTCTGGCGTCTTGGTGGCAATGTATTCAAATTCTAATGAAATTAGTAATATTCTCAACTTTGATATTTTCACTTGGATTGGAGCAACCCAACTAGATCTGGCAATCACAATGGCCATAATATGGCTTTTAACTATTGTTTCATTTTTCCTTTCCGGGCACATATGTGTGCGCACCTGGGATGATTGGACGGACTTCAAGAAGGCGATTACTAGAATGAGAATGTCAAAAGTCACCAGGCAGAATTTACGAGGTTATTTACTAACAATTTTGAACAATCTTGGTGATGAGAGCAATGGTACGGTTCAAACATGAGCAACGTTTGGCCCAACTATGTCAAACACCGACATCGTCCAACAAGTAGAGGATTGGTTAGCTTCAGAACGGCTGATTGTCAAACAACAAGATGACGAAAGGGCAGAAGCACATTTCCTCATCAAATACCCCCACGGTCCACAAGGTCACATGTTCGCAGTGGTCATTCCTAAGGGAAGAGACCTAGTTGCCTGTTCAAGTATGACTCGGGTTGATTTAGGTCAACAAGGGGAGATGAAAAAACACATGCGAGAGGACGAGATTGAATGGGATGAATGGGTTCATGATAGTCGCCTTCAACTGATTAGGACTTCAGTAGATTGGGGAATGCATATGGGGCATGTAGATGATAAAAAACCAGGCCCATTACAAGCATTCAACGTCAGTTTACCAATTTGGTTTGATGGCTTAACAAAAAACGAATTGATGCAAACATTGCGAAAATTATGGTTGGCCAAACTCGGAATTATTCACGAGATCAAATATGCATATGGTCCGGGAAGTGGAACTCCCGGCCCAGTAGATGACTGGGCAGACCGATTGAAAACCCAATCCGGAAAGAAAAACACCCCTGCGCAAACTGAAACTCAAGAGATTGAATTCAATGATGAAATGTCATTTGGTTCGGGCTTCGACCCATCTGAATGGGCATAGGTAAATTAGCCATTTATTCCACCGATAAAAACGCACCATAGAGAGCCTATACACCGTGACCCCTTGGTCATGGAACAAAAGCCTCATTTTTGACCTGAGTGAGGCGCGGTTAAGTATGAAGAGTTAATACAAAATATGTAGTAAGCCCGAGGAATGTCCTATGCAACAAAAAATAAAATCAATCAGCCTAGTATCAATTATGGTAATGTCGGTCCTTTCGACATTGCTAATAGCAAGTATCACTGTATCTGCAGGAACAGTGGTAATAACCGAAGCAATCCAAATCGTTGATGGCGGAACATCAACAGATTCACAGGTTTCAGTCTCGTCCGATAGTGAAGGTAATGTTCACGTCATTTGGGTGAGAAACAATTTACACCTGTATTATTCAATGTTATCTCCTAGAGGAGAGACACTGATTGATGCAACTCAAATTTCTAGTGCTGGATTGCATAAGATTTGGCACCCAGACATGGTTATTGATGTCAATGACAAAGTGCATATCGTGTGGGCTGATAGGGCAGGCCAACACAAGATCATGTACACTGCATTAGCTCCATGGAATGCACCAATGGATGGCCAAGCAAGCGATGACGGAACAATAACTGCTATCGACGACACCATCATCTCTATGCGCGCACAAAACCGTGACTGGCCATCTATCGCACTAGATAGCCAAAACAATGTTCACATCGCTTGGGAAGACAATTATGACGAATTAGGTCGCTTCTACAACCAACCACAAATTTACTATTCAATGGTACAACCTGACATGGCTTCAGGCAGCATCATCACACTATTCGATGATACTTTACTTACTCCAATCATTGGGCATAAAGGCCACCCTGACATCGTAGTCGATGCAAACGATTTCGTTCAAATCGCTTGGGATGACACCCGCGGTGGTAAAGTAGAATTAGTATTTATTGTTGATACATCTGGATCTATGTACTCAGAATGGGCAGATGTTTGTACTGTTATCTATGGCGGTAATTTCGCAAGCGGCGGTAACTTCCAAGGATTGAAGCCTATGCTAGAGACTGCTAACATGACTGTTTATGAGACAATTTACGGTCTCGGAAACACTCTACCTGGTGTTGCAAGCTCAGGTACCTGTGCTGCACATAACAATGCAGCAAGCGGTATTAGAAACACTCCACTTGGACTTAGCCCAGGCGATGATTCTGGTGGACTACGTAAGTTACCAGGCACAGTCTACGCTGGGAACACTTACTCTGGATACTCTGGAGAAGACTGGGGTCCAGGAAGTAACTGGGCATGTTTGTCATGGAAGGACACATTGGGCAATGTTCCAGGCAATCCTCCAACAAGCGATGACCACCGCTGGAATCCGAATGCAACAAAGATTGTCATTCCAGTTTCTGACGAAGGTCCAAAAGACGGCGACCCAGCACAACAAGCAGATGACATCTCTTCTATTATCGAGGCACACGACAGCTGTCTTAATGCTGGAGTAATCCCAGTAGGTTTGTATGGGCAATCATGGGGTGGGGCAAACAATGTTCAATCTCATTTCAAGGACTTGGTACAATGCCCGAACGGTGTTGTTTCAATTCAAACTAGAAACTGTCCTGGAAATACCTTGACAAGCACTGATGCAGGCGGACAAGCATACGAGTTCCCATCAGGCAGTGGTGGAACCAACGCAATGGCCCTTCTGGTTGAAGCAATGGTTTACATCTCAACAAATAACTCTCGTGAAATTTACATGACCGTTCTCGACCCGTATGCAAAGATGAACAATGATCCATCTTGGACGCCGGGCTCTTCAGGACACTCTGTTATTAGTGGAACCTACTACGAAGACGTAGGCCCTGCAGCAGAAGGTCACCTAGTCGTTGTAAACGATACACGTGTCACTATTGATGACGCTTATTCATTCCACCCTTCAATCGGAGTTGACATGCAAGGAAACACGCACATCGCTTGGATGGATGGTCGTGATTACGGATTTGAAAAGGACGTTAACTACGAAGTTTACTACACCAAGTTGCGCCTACAAGGTGCGGGTGCTTGGGACGGTGCTGAAAACGGACTATCCACATACGCTATCAAGAAGATTAACGACACACCTATCTCAAATGTAGAAGGAAAGACTGGAATCTCTGGTAACAATCCATATGGTGGAAACTCAGTGTTCCCAGCATTACTCACCGATGATCAAAACAATATCCACATCGCTTGGAGCGATTGGGGTAATATATCTGCTACTGAAGAAGTAGTCTATGTTAGATTGAACTCAACAGAAAACACAGGCGATGGATTAGGGCCTACAGGCGAATTCGATGGAGCACTAGATGAGTGGGAGATTATTCCAGTTACAAAGTGGGACTCCAACAAACTCGGACCAAACTCCGGAAGACAACCAAGTCTTGGTATGCCTCCAGCATTCTCAAACGATTTGGGAAGTGGAGCACACATTGCTTGGTCAGATACCAATAGGTGTGGCGATGATGGAAACCAAAACAGATTCACTGTTTGCTATTCACACGTTCTAACCGGTCAAGTTGATGTTGAATTCGATGACGGTGAAACATTCTATCACGTGATTGAACCAAGCCAGCAAACCATATACAATCTTACCATGAACAATTCTACACCAGGTCCGAAAGACTTGGTTGCAGATACCTATGGATTGAATATTACCGGTGTGCCGCAAAACTGGACAGCATCATTGCACTTCAGTTCAAACCACACAGCAATTTTCGGTGAAACACCAGTTTACTTAGAGGGTGGAGAAAATATTCGCTTCTATATGCGTGTACGCGCACCATCGGTGTATCAAGCCAATGAAGATCAGTTAGCACAGATTACTGTTATCGCAAAGTCCTACAAGGACCCAGCAATTCAAAATGAATTGGTTACACTGACTCTAATGGACGTTGTTCACGGAATTAATCTCGATACATCGCACAGCATGGCAGATATTGAGCAAGGGCAAACCGCGATATTCTCAATCACCATTACCAATACAGGTAACGTTCATGATGCATTTATCTTCTGGGATCCAGCAAGCCTTGAAGGGCAACAAGAATGGCAATTACCGTTCGGTTGGCAAATAACCTTCCCGACCCGTGTCGAATTAGACCCGGGTCAATCTGTGACTAAGAATTTGGAAATCAGTGTACCAACATCTGAAGACCCAGGGGCATTCGTCATCTTTGTCAAGGGTTGGAGCGAAGGCGAACCGATCAAGTCTATTGCCAAAGGAACTTACGATGTTCTTGAGCTAGGAGTATATGTTTCAATTCGTTCCACAGGTAATATCGTCTTTGAGATATTTGATACCAATGAATACATCTTGCCGGGCGATTGTGCAACATATCCTATTGATGTAACAAAGAACTTCGATTCAGGCAACCTTGTCTTCGTGACACCGGGCGCTCCTGATCTCAAACCAGAAGGAATGGATTTGGATACATGGCGCAAGGATAACTGGGTAGTCAACATGGACTTCTCAGATGCTCCAGGTGGTAACTTAATCGAAATGAGCGAACCTCGTGCATGGGATCTTCCAGCAAATGCTGAATTTGTCACCTACGAAGTAAGAGCTGATATTTGTGCCCCGACCAATGCAAGCGCAGGCCTAGGTCCAGCAGTAACTATCAAGGCCTATCTCGATGGATACCCAAGAATTTCTGATTCAATAATTCTTTCAACCAATGTAATCCATGTTTATGACTTGGATGCGGGAGTTGACCCAGAAGTAGGAACCAACCTGATTGTAAATCCTAGTGACAAACTAATTCTGCCGATTACTGTTGAAAATGAAGGAAACGGACCGGATAGATTCGACTTCAGACTTGCACGTGTAACTGATGCCTATGGCGTTGATGTCTTATGGGATATTACCGTACCTCGTCAATACCTACAAGAATTGAGCAGAGGAACATACCAGAATTTCGATGTCATGATGAATGTCCCTGACCAAGTTCAGGCAGGAACTTACACCGTTATCTTGCAAGCATTCTCGGAAGAATCGTACCCTGATTCATCTGGACGCGATACACGACTACGTGACCAATTGGTTTTCAGTGTTGAAGTAAGCGAATTCCATGACATGCAGATTAGCATGGACGAAACAGTGGAGAACGCTGTTAAGACCTCTGCACCGGGAAGAGTTGTAAGATACATAGTCAACATTACCAACAATGGAAACGTACCTGATGTACCTTCTTTGAACAACCACACAGCAACTCGTGATGGAGATGCTCTGCTTTGGGGAGAACTACCTGGAATGGGTGCTCTCGACGGCTGGTCAGTTGAATGGAAGATGCTCAAGCAAATTGGAGTAGATGTTGCTACAGAGGAAGCATGTTTGGAAGAAATTTCAACCGCTTCTGCATTCCCTGAGGATCAATGTGTATATCTAACAGATTTCAATGAATTCAGATTACCAGAGATGGACCCTTATACAACATACTCCGTAGTCGCTATCGTAAAGATTGCAACAACAGCAACTCTAGACACACGGCACATTGGTTTGAAGGTTTATTCTCGCTTTGGCGATATGACTGAAGACGGCGACCATGATGATTCACCAGCATGGGAAGGAGAGGACTTGGATACTAACGAGCTTATTCTTACTCTAAGACTACGCGCACCTAACTTAGTCATCAAAGAAGTCATTGTATCAGATTATAGCGGCGATGTTGACACAACTATCCCGATTCAAATAACTCTGCAAAACACAGGAAATGTGCATGCAACTGATATTGAAATCGTTCTTTGTGAATATGATGAATCAAGTATGGCCATCCAAAGAGAGATCGAAAAGCATGGCTGTGATGAAGAGAACATCGTAATGCGCCAACTCGTTGGAGCCTTACTATCACCTGATGCTTCTGAAGAAGCGAAAGAGATTGAACTGTTCTTACTCTATCCAGTTACTGCAGGTTCCCATGGAGTCTACATCGTAGTTGATCCAATGAATGAAATCGTTGAGAGTAATGAAGGTGACAATGTAAAGAGAGTCGGAAAGGAACTTTCGTCCTCCAACCCATTCATGGACGTTGCAGGCGATGTTGTCAGTAAGACCGCCCTACCATTCATGGTCATTCTGCTAACCTTCGCCCTTCTTGGAGTCGTTTACCTAGTTGGTAAGGGACGTAGAGATGATGTCAATCGAAGAATTGCTGAACAGTCTTCACTGATAACAATTCTAAGTGAAGAAAAGTGATTTGATTCTGCTTAGATAGGGGCCCTATCTGTTTGATTTTGGCGGTAGCCACCATCTCAGTTCGCTATTATTGTGAGTTGCGATGATGTGACCTGCTCTATCAGAGATTTGTCTTTCAAGCCGTTGCTGAACCTCTTCGAGTAAAGCATTCATTTGCGTCTGCCCAAGTTGCAATTCCTTGGATAGCCTAGTGAGGTCCAATCTTTGTTGTGGAGCTTCAATGATAGTGTGTACCATCGCCCTTTGCTCGTATTTGTCAAAGTCACTATCCACTGCGGCTGAAATACGATTACGAATGTGTTGATGTAGCGCGATGACGGCATCTCTTTGTTGGTCTAATTGTTCAATAATTTCATTGAGGTGAGATAGGTGCCCCACGCCTTCACCTACTGCTATTTTCTTTCTCCCACTAACCATTTCTACTACTGCCAAACTTGCCACAGGCAATCGGTTAGACAATCGCATAGGTCCTCCGCTAGGTAGTTTACGATGTTCACAATTGAATAGATCAGGACCTAAATCAATCCGTAATGACAAAGCCTTCTGAACACTGAAAATTGTTTTCGGTGGCCCGCCCTTTTCACTAGGAACTTTTTCACTTTTTACAAAACTGCCCTTTTCTAATTCCTTCAAGTGTTTCATTATTGCTTGTTGGCTGACGCCGATGATTTCAGCCAGTTGCATTGGGTAGTGTGGTTCTCTAACCAACCGCTCTAATATTTGCCTTCTAACGCGGTTTTGTAGTAGGTATAACGCGAGGTCAATATCGTCCATCACTGCTCAACTCATGGTTATGTAGATGGCCGACCCCTTTCAATGCGTCGCAAAATTACATTTCATCCCATTGTTTCCAAGTGTTTTCATCCTCTTTGGCCGCACTATCGTTTTTGATTGGCACTACTGGTGTTGTTTTGCTAGGATTAGCCGGTGTTATAGGTGGGGTGACTTTGACAGAACCAGAACCTCCTTCGTCCCAAGAAGAAATCAAAACATCATTTTCTTTCTGCTGAATATTTCGTTGCTTTTCAGTGGGTGTCGGTTGTAACTTTGCAGTCACAAAAGGATCCTGAACTAATTCCCCAGCGCCCTCAACATCGCCACGCATCAAGGCATAAACCTGGTCTGTGGTCATCATTATCCCGCTTTGAACATCTCCACTTCCATCAACAAACGAACCATCTTGTTGACCAATACCAGAATCTGCGAATGGGCCAGAAACTGATTGACTATTTTCCAAGGTGGGTGGTGAATCAGCAAAAGGTCCAGCAACTTCGTTACCGACGACCTGTTGAAATTCTTCTCCATTGTTTATTTGTTGAATCATAGCTTGATTTAGATTTGTTACGGGAGTTAGTGTACCATCGGCCTGGACTATCATCATTTTTGACTTTCCTTTGGATCTACTTGCTGCCATTAGAATTCCAGATAATGGCAATAGTAAAATGCCCAGCACGCACATAAAACCACCAGCTAGCAAGCCCTTTGATTCAAACATTCCATATTGAATCTCATCAACAGAAACCAACCAACCAACCTGTTCCTGACAATCAGCAGATGCACTACATTCGATATCTAAGGCATACTCTGCAGATTCAGTGACTTGCCACGATGCTACTGTTTTGAAATCTGTGTTATCACTTGACATTGCTTGAAAATCGATCAAACAATTTTTATTTTCAAGCGCTCCACCGACTCTCGCAGAACCATCCAACTTTGTCATTATAATTTCAAAATCACTATTTCCATCAATCGAAATAGCGCGGTAGCAACCACTGCTAATGTTGACAACATGAGTATCTTCACCTTGAAACTCGACCTCATTGTTCAAGCGAGGGTCAAAAATTGAATCCAATTCCTCTGTATTCATAGCAAGCAATAGAGAACCAAGTAGTGTAATCGCCAAGGCAACAATCAGTAATCGCTGTGGCCACCGACTGCTTGCTTGCTGCTGCATATTATCGTCTCCGACCTCTTCCCAATTCAAGGCTTGTGTGGATAATTAAGCCAATCCAAGTTCCTTCAATTTCTCTGGAAGGTATGTATCAGTAACGAAATCAAGACCATATTTAGCCAAGGATTGCTGCTCAGCCTTCAATCCGAGATCCAGCATCATATTGATTTGGTCTTGCCACCAAGTATCAGCAAACCGTGGGTCTGTTAATTCAGCATTTAGAGCCTCAATATCTTTCTTTGATAAATCATCACTAGGCAATTCATATGCCACTATGTCATCTGATGTGATTCCAAGATAACTAGCACTTGGAGTCGCCAAATATTCAGAGATATGCGCAGTTTTAATCGCACCATAAGCGATCGATGCAAAGATTCTGAATGACCAAGGGTCACCATCGAGGAAGACGATTATAGGCACATCCCACTCTTCACTCATGCGCTTCATGATTCTTCGAGTAGAGCGGGCTGGTTGCCCCTTTAGGTGCAATAGTCCACAACGATAATCTTCATCAAAACCATTCTCAACAAGACGGTCAAACATACCACCAGTCTCAATAGCCATAATGAAATCAATATCATGTTCTAACAATTCTATCTTTTCTTCTTCAACATTGTATGGAAGACCATAACCCGAATCACCGACATCATCTCTTGCATTAATTCTCATCCATTCACCACGACGGTTTCTTTCTCGTAGTGTTAGGTTTCCAATCATTCTGGCCCCATCTTCTTCAGGCCTCAACTTGAAATCTTCACGCAGACATTTTGTCACGATTTCCAAATCTTCTGCAAGATTGTTAGAATCGTTTTGGGTACCAAATTTACCCATGCCCCAACTTTCAGAAATATAGTACATTTCTCTTAGGGTTGAGGATTTCCCAGCATCTATCATCTGTTCAATAAATTCAACAACGTGTAATGTTCTAAGCAATTGCTTAGCAGAGCCCAAACTTGTAGCGTCTCTGGTTGAGCGTTTTTTCCCATATTTGTAAACACCTAATTTAGCATCAAATCCAATATTATTCTTTGTTCTAACCGGGAGGGTCATACTAGGAGGTTCGCCCTTGACCATTTTATCGTACATTTCTGCAACAACTCCGTGCATTGCAACCTTTGTTTCTTCTGGCGAGTGTCTTTTTACCATCAATTACCACCTCCGAATAGAGTTGATTGGCCTTCGGGGGCCTCAACAGTTGGTTGGTCAAATTCATCAAGTACAACCTCTGTAGGTTCGGCATCAGTAGGTATAGCCTCGGAAGGTTCGGCATCAGAAGATTCATCTTCATCACCTTCAAAATCCAATAAACTTCCAGTATCGCGTGTTTCTATTATATCCATGCCAGCTTCTTTCAGTGCCTTTTCCTGCTGCCTAATTTCATCTAAGAATTTCTCATCCATCTTGCTAGCACCAATTACTTCTTGTGAACCGCGATAGAATACATCAGTTTCAGTCCAATCGCCCTTTTCTAATCCACCTAAGGAGTAACTGAGGGTAATCCTTTCTCCCGGATCTAATGTTGCGAGTTTCCATGCCCAAACACCGGTTGCTTCCTTTCTGCCACCCATCTCGTTATTTTCGAGGGTTGCTCCGAATTTCTCAGGCCATGTACACAATATTGTATAGGAACGTGCTCTACTAGTATAGTTGAATAATACAACTGAAACATCGGTCATCTTGGTTTCTTTATTCCAAGTGGTTTGAGTTTCACTGATTACAGCAGACATGATTTTGGTAATCGAACCAGCTAAATCGGGAATAGGGCGGTCAAGGATTTGGGCAGATTTCTCAGCGATTGCAGGTAAAATATCATTGATTAACTCAAACTTTTCTTGCGTTTTCGCCATCTTTTTCTTCTTCATTAAATGCTTCTTCAAACCTCTACCCATTTCCATAATGGCTTTTCTTGCTTCTTCCATTACTTCGGCATTATCTGCAAGCGCTTCCTTTGCTTCCGAAGTGAATTGAACATTGGTGCTTGCAAGATGGACAAGTATTGCAGCAGGACCCTTTGGCAAGCCTTTCCCTCCGGCTTGTTCAAGGCCATATTGCCTCCAATTGACTGCTTCAATTGCTTTGGTTAGCAAGCATCCACCCTGTTGGTACATCAAAGGAACTCTATTGGCAAATCGCAATACCTCGACGTGCTTATCTGCAGCCATTGAGCCACCAAAAATTAATCCGACTTCAACCTGGTAAGGATTGCCATTGGTCACCGAAGGAACCCTCGTCATAGTGGAAATAAATCTCGAGTCAATTGTTTTCGAAAGGCCTTTTTTGATGAGCATCTCTTCAATTGGTGATAGACAATTTGTTGGCGGCTTTAGTAGTTTAACTGGTTTTCCAGCAATAGTTTTCTCACCTTGCATTGCTTCTAAGAGTGACCTAATTTGGTCTGACTTGAGCCCCTTTGGTTTTGTTTTTTCACTAATTTCCGATGCTTCGCACAGTTCCTTAGCGGAACGAGACGAAACTCCAGAAAAGTTCCCCCTCAAGAAAACAGTCATCCGTGAATCTTGAGATTCATTACACATCCGTTGCAATTGCCCTAAATGAATTCCACGTGGATGAGGTTTGATGCTCTCAACTATTCTAGGTAGCCTTTCAGTTACCCTCGGCCAGTGATGAACTTCACCTTCTGGATCAATGAATGTAATATCTGCATGAGGATTGACAATGCTGGTCATTCTGAGGTATTGCCAAACAGATTGGCGACCTTTCTGATATTTTGCCTTCATTCTACAAGTGACTTCTAATCCATGCTCGACCAGTTCACCATTTTCATCTTCCCATATCTCTCTACCAGCATTAGATTTTGTAGCCTTGTTTTTTCTAGTATCCAATCCAATATCAACTACTGATGCTGTTGGCTCAGTAGCGATCTTTGAGCGTACATGTGTTGGTCTTCCTGTAGTCAGTTGACAATACATTACAACCCCTGTGATCCCTATACCCTGCTGCCCTCTCGATTGTCGAATAGCATGAAACCTTGAACCAAACAAAAGTTGACCAAATACTTTTTCAACGCTTTTTTGTGGAATACCAGGCCCATTATCGGTAGTTTTCATTTCAATAATATCTTTCTTAGCATCGATTTTATTAATTTGAATTTTTAAAGTTGGCAACATTCTTGCTTCTTCACAAGCGTCAAGAGAGTTGTCAACAGATTCCTTTACTGCAGTGATAAGTGAGCGGGCGAGGGAATCAAAACCAAGGAAATGTTTATTCTTTTCAAAAAATTCAGAAATTGCTACTTGTTTTTGTTTGTCTGCTAGTTTCTGTGCAATGCCCATTGTAAGGTCCTCCGCCTCTGGTCCTCCTCAGTCCTAATGACTTCGGGCCAGCAGACAAATAGCCTGCCACTACGACGGTTCTTAACGAATTGGGGTCAATATCTTGGTTAGTTGTGTTTTACCAATGCCAATAACATCTGCAAAAGATGCTAATTAATTTGATAAACATGGATTGCTTGAATAGTTATATTGGAATCACGCGGCGAATAAACGGGGAGTCGGAAATGCGCAGCGTAGTATATACAAAAAGTGGTGGAATGAATGCGATTGATATCGTAGAATCACCTACTCCAAGTCCAGCAAAGGGAGAAGTTCTAATCGAGGTTCATCGAGCTGGAATCAACTTCGCTGATTTGATGATGCGACAGGGACTTTATTCACCCGTCCCGCCCTATCCATTCACCCCAGGCTACGAAATTTCTGGAGTGGTGAAAGAACTCGGAGAAGGAGTTGAAGAAACTGGACTGATTATCGGTGACCGCGTAGTAGCAATATGTGGAATGGGAGGTTATTCTGAGCAAATCGTTTGTCCCGCTGAGCGCTGTTTCAAATTACCATTCGGAATATCTTTTGATGTAGCAGCGGCACTTCCAGTAACCTACTTGACCGCACATCACATGCTGACCTATCTCGGTAATTTCCAACAAGGTGATTCGATTCTTGTTCATCATGCTGCTGGAGGGGTTGGAACTGCAACCGCTCAACTTGCAAAGGCACTTGGAGCATCCAAAGTGTTTGGAACTGCTTCAACAAATAAGGCAGAATTCGTCAAATCGCTCGGCATGCGCTTCATCGATAGAGAGGCAGAAGATTTCGTTGAAGTCTGTAAGCGCGAGACAGATGGAGATGGAGTCCACCATGCTCTTGATCCAGTTGGAGGCAAACATATGATGCGCTCATACAAGGCACTGCGTTCAGGCGGGCGCCTGTATGCGTTCGGTGGTTCTGCTGCGGTAAAGGGTAGTAAACGTTCGATTGTTACAGCACTGCGAATGGTTTTGACAACTCCGAAGTTCAACCCATTCAAAATGATGACTTCAAACAAGGCAGTATTCGGAGTCCACATGGGAACTTGGAAGGATGAGGAAGTAGTGAAAAAGCAGATCTTCTCTTTGGTAGAGATGCTTGAAGATGGCCGCATATCTCCTGTGGTCGACAAGGTATTTCGTTTTGAGGAAGTGGCAGCAGCACAGCAATATATTCATGACCGCAAAAATCGCGGCAAGGTTCTACTAGACTTTTCCCCTCAAGACAAATGAATCTGTTACAACATCACCTATGAAATTCCCTTCAGCATTAAGGGCGAATGTTATTACTGAGAATGAAATAAACTAGCCATGGAGCCATATCTTGAGCACGTCAACATAACCGTAATCGATGTCGATGAAGCGATTCGTTTTCTACAAACGGCTATGCCAGATTGGAAGATTCGAGCGGATGTTAGTAGCGAGGAGAGTGATTGCCGCAGATGGGTTCATCTCGGCACAGATACCACATACTTGGCAATAGAAGACAGAGGGGCAACACAGAAAGGGCCACATGAGCCTTATGTTAACCCAGGTGTTAACCATCTAGGATTCGTAGTCAAAGATGTTGATGCAGTATCAAAAAGGTTGACCGATGCTGGATATTCTGAGGGATTAAGTTCTCCAGACAATCCAAATAGAAGGCGTATTTACTTCTTTGATGTTGAAGGAAATGAGTATGAATTTGTTGAGTATCTCCAATCTGACATCGCCTCCCATAACAACTATTCTGACGCATAGGGGACCCACTCAATTGAACAAACCATCATTCCAAGCAGTAATGACGCCTGTGAATGCT
>JAPKFC010000002.1 GCA_028821785.1 Candidatus Poseidoniaceae archaeon
ACAATATTCTTCCAATTTCCGGCAACCCAAGGTTGTTCAGTGTGCTGATGAATCTCTGCCGCACCTTTGAAGATAGTAATGTTCAACCAATCACAGTCACCATTGCAATTCCCGTCACCACCATCTTCGTTATCACCTTCATAATATACATTGAAATTACCACGGATTTCTCCACCGATAGTCATATTCAATCGCTTCTCAAGAGTAGGCTTCATCATGAATCTATATTTGATATCAATAACTCCGTTATCCTTATCTTCCCTAGTTTCATTTTCTTCGGTAGAATCTTCATCACTTGAATTAAAGTGGCTCCATTCATTATTTAATCCATCATGGAATATGAATAGAGATGCATTTCCTTTGCTCGGTTGACGAGTATCTTCTTCAGGATCACTTTGTGATGCAGAAACATCACCTGCTTGAACAGGAGTTAGTAGCATGGCCACTAGTACAATCACTACGATGGTCTTACCTCGCATGTGTTAAGGGGGTATGTCGTCTCATTTGACGCTTACTAATGATAGCAGCATAAATTGCACATTATGGCAATTTGATAATTTCAGTCAAATCGTTGGAAACCGGTGTCTCCTCGATTTGCATCATTTAGATTGCGAGTTAAACGAAGAGCATCACCAAGAGCATCCGGTTGCATTCTTGCAGTTTTCAAATCAGTACCGCCAACACCAGTGATAATTGCCATCACTTTGATGGTATCGCCAAATCCAGCATCTTGACGTGCGCCCCAAATTACATTGGCATCTTCACTGACCTTTGCAGTTAACAGATCAACAACTCTACTG
Source organism: Candidatus Poseidoniaceae archaeon (assembly GCA_028821785.1). Taxonomy (GTDB): domain Archaea; phylum Thermoplasmatota; class Poseidoniia; order Poseidoniales; family Poseidoniaceae; genus MGIIa-L1. The sequence goes on from JAPKFC010000002.1 coordinate 801, forward strand.
GCAGATTCAAGAGTCATATATTGACCACCTGTAACATGTATCAATACACCGGTTGCACCAGAAATATCAACATCTAATAATGGATGATTTAGAGCTTCATGAACTACTTCTTCAGGGCCTCTATCCGATTCACCATATAGCATCATAGTGACGCCACCATTTGCCATAATTGCTCTTACATCGGCGAAATCCAAATTGATTAGTGAAGGCATAGTAATTGTCTCAACAATTCCCTTTACGATTTCAGCGACCAATTGGTCCATGATAGAAAATGCTTCATCCAAAGGCAAGTTAGGAACATAGTGTAATAATCTGTTATTATCCAATACTAATACAGCATCAGCGACTCTTCGTAGTGCCTCTAATCCTTCAAGAGCGCGAGCCATTCTTTGTCGCCGTTCAACATGGAATGGAGTAGTAACAAGTCCAACAACCAAAGCGCCAGCAGCCTTTGCTTCTTCAGCAACGATAGGACAAATTCCGGTACCAGAACCTCCACCCAATCCGCTTGCGATGAAAACTAAATCAGCACCGGTTACGATTCTCTTGATCATCTCTCTTCCTGCTTCGGCACAACGTCGACCGGTTGCTGGGTCACCACCAGCACCTAATCCGCGAGTGATATGGCGACCTACGAGTAACTTTTGTAATGCCCGCGTATGGTCTAAATGTTGTTTATCGGTATTGATTGCAACTGTTACAGCACCTTCAACACCTAAGTGAGTGATTCGGTTTAGAGTGTTATTACCTGAGCCTCCGCAACCGACTATCAATATCCGTGGGTTTGGGACACCATAGGAGCCTAAGTCCTCATCCATGAGTGCAGTTGCACCACCGGTAATCGTTTCTTCGCGAAGACCTTCAATCATATCTGCTAATGCTTTATCTTGTCCAGTTACACCAGTCTTGGAAGATGCGCTCGTTCCCATCAATTCACTTCCTATTTCTCAAGGCTTCACTAACCATACTTAACCGCGTGGTATAACTACAACTCAAAGAGAGCGATTTTAACAGTAAATTTTCTCTCTCACTGAGTGTAAAATCATCCAATAATGCCGCCATCAGTTTAGACAAATACCTCTTCCTTTGTCAATCCTTGTATGTTTCTTGTGCGGGGTCAACTAAATCATGTATTGAGTATAGCCGATACTATGCGAAACAGGATGGCTATGTTCATTTTGTTGACTCTTATGTTTTCTTTCCTACAAGGAAGCATCAATAATGTGCCTAATTCAGAGGCTGAAGCTCCTGAGGTAACCGATTGGCCTGAAGGCAGTAGCGCCTATGATAACCTGGTGACAATGACACAGTTTGGCTATCGTAAAATAGACACAACTGCAAATGAAAACTCTCGCAATTGGATTGCCGCTCAGTTGGAATCTTATGGCTATCAGGTCGAGCGACAATCATTTACCACCGACGAGTGTGCAAACTGTCAAAATATTGTCGTAACAATCAATGGAACATTGGACGATGAGTGGATTGTAGTCGGGGCTCATCACGATGCGATTTGTTATTCCCCACCTCCACTGATCGGATTTACTTATCCAACTTGTACCTCATCAGGGGCTTATGATGACGCGACTGGTTCGGGTGCATTATTGGAATTAGCCCGCACCTTTGCCCAATGGGACATCACTCCACAGCATACTTGGAAATTAGCGTGGTGGGATTATGAAGAGTGGCAAGGCAGTGCCTCGTCTGAGGGAGGAGGAAAGGGTAGTTTGCATTTCGTTGAGCAACAAATTCCTGAAAATATCGATGTCACTTATTTGAACTTGGACATGTTTGCATTAAATTGGCCGGTTGCAATGCCAACAGCAATGCAACTGACTGGTTGTGATGAGGATTATTGGACACTATACATGTTCACTTCTCCGGTTGACGATTGGTCTTATTATGAGGAACGTGGCCTGGAGGTAACTGAACAAATGGAGGCTAATGCTGTTGTTTTACAAAGTCAATTAAAGGAAATAAACCACAATCTAAGTCATCCGACCGAGTGGGTTAGCGTAGTCGATGATACCAAAGGTAATTCAGACCATTATAACTTCATCATGAACGGTTATAGTGCTACTTGGTTGAGGGGACAGCATCAATATATTATTGAGGAAGGAGATACTTGTGAACAAACCCCTAAACATGCACAAACCGATTCGGTTACTACCCTCAATACAATGGCAGGAGGGAGGTCCAATGTTGAATCAGGATTGCAAACGGGTATGGACATAATCGCAACGATGGCTTTGTGGGATCGCAATAGTTCAGTAGATAGTTCAGATGAAGTTGTAATTACTCAGGGTTCACAAGGTGTCAATACAGTAATTGCAATTATTGCAATGCTGGTAATAATCACCATTTTTTGTATGGTGATTTACCGTCAAGAAAAGGATATTTTCTACGAAATTGAGACTGATTAATGAACATTAGGAATGGAATTAAGTTTCATTTAGAAGATATTTGATATTGAACACATTTACAAATTGTAAATAAGTTGCCTAGCAGTGGCGTTACTGCGAGCAAAGTTTTATTGAAAGCGATAAGGAAAAAGGAGTGATATTTTTGAATGCGGATTATGATATTGTTATCGATGGTTCAAATTTGATTAATCATTCAGAAAAAGGTGTAACTAAACTAATACCAAGCCGTTTAATCAAAGCAATCCGCAAAGTGGAATTACTCGGATATACCCCCCTAACTTGCATTGATAGGTCAACATATAATCAAGCAAAAAAGAAAAAGAAACCCCTTGAAGGAAGTATTGAAGATTTTGCAAAGTTAATCGATGAAGAAGGAATGCGATTCATGAATCGTGACGATGAAATGATCGACCATGCATTGCAACGTGGAGCATTAATACTAACAAATGACAGATTTAGAAAATGGAAAGATGGAACTGAAAAAACCAAACTAGAAATCGATTGGGATCTGGTTGATGAAAAATTAGTTCAGTGGTGGTTTGAGGATGAATTCTTCATGCCAGAATTATTAAAAAAATCCTCACAGCCATCAAAGATAATAGGAAAAGCACCAATTAATAGTGTGAGAAGGTTGGCAAATAACAATTCAAATAAAAACGTACAAAGGAAAAAACGAAGTATGTTTATCAAGGTATTAGATTTAATATTTGATAATAATAAAAAAGCCCAAAAACCTCATAAAAGGGCTAAAAAGCAGCATAAAAATCAAACTAAATCAAAACCTCAAGCCTCTAAAAAACCTCAGGCTAAAGCGCAACAAAAGAAGGCCAAGCCCCAACAAAACAAACCGAAAAAGAATCCACAAAATCAAAAACCTAAGCAGACCAAACCGCAACAAAAGAAGGCTAAGCCTCAAGCTCAAAAGACTGCAAGCAAAGAAAAGAAACCTAATCCTCAAAGTAAAAAATCACTGCAGGCTAAAGCACCACAAAAGAAACCTAAACCTAGTTCAAAGAAGAGCAACAAGTCGAAACAAGCGAAGAACACTTCATCAGATATAGCCAATTTCAAATCCAAAATATTGGAAATACTTCCTGATAGAAAAATCTCAATATCCGGTCTTGCTACAATTATTAACAAACAGATGGTAGCCGCGGGTATCGAAAAGAACCCAACCACAGAGTTTCTCAAACAATATAAACTCCCGAAGGGCTTGAAAAAAGCCATCAATACTCACATGAGTGATGAAGTTATTATTACTGGGACGGGAACAAAATTCTTTATTGAAAAGAAAAGTAAAGCCGATAAAAAGGCCTGAGTTGCTTAAACAATCCTTAGTTGGATAAATCCTTGATCTTCTCGATGAGGTCCATTTGGCGAAGTCGCCATACTCCGATAGGCGTCATAGCCACAGCAATAGCAAGAACACCACCCATCAATAGGTAGGCAACGTTTGGCACAAGTACGACGGGAACATGGAATTGCCAGGTCGAAAAGGATGCAGCCAAACCGACCGCACCACCGTAGGCAAACAACACTCCAACCAAACCACCAAGAAGTCCAATCATCAAACTTTCGAATAACAACATGAGTCCTAAACTCTTGAGTGAGGCTCCTAAAACCCGTAACGTTGCCAATTCAAAGTCACGTTCAGCCACATTCATGACCATGGTATTGAACATCACAACAATGGTAAACATCAGTCCAAGATACATCATGGATTGGAATATTTGTGTTTGCTGTTCGAGGATACTTTCAATTCCATCTAACAATGTTTGGCGTCCAACAAGTCCGGCAGAAAGTTCCCCCAATTCATTGTCAACTTCGACACCATCGGGCAGGTCAAGGTAAACCGATGTAGCATTGACGCCAACGATATCACTCAAATCAGAACGGAGGAAATACATTGTTCGAGCCATTTCTCCTCGGCTTGAACCAACGATTTCCACATCGTGTTCATCACCATTCAGCAATACCTGATGTTGTTCTCCAACCTTCCAACTGAGGAAAGCCATTGCTCCTTCATCCATGATGACTTCAGTAATACCGGGATTGAGAGACGGAGTTGTTCCTTCTATAATTTCAACTGACCGCATACCTGTGTTTTGCTCATAGGAATCAAGACCAACTAAAGTGAAAATACGGTCGACGCCATCACCGTCTACAAGCATCCCTAATTGCGTCTCGATAATCAGTTCGAATGATGCATTGTTATCATTGGCCCAATCGATAACACCGCTCTCTCCATCAGGCATGATGTAGACTTGTTGATCCCAACTCTGTTGCTCTTCCAAACCACCGACAAGGGTTTCTTCAAGACCGGCTGACATCATTTGAATCGAGCCAAATAGCATCAAGGAAATCCCAACTGCGATGAACGTCATTATCAGGCGAATTGGCTTTCGGAAACTGGACCGAATAGAAAGGCCGAGAGTTGTCGGCATCCAAGATGTTAGCGATTTCAAGAAGTTCGAACCAACCCTCATTTCGGAGTGTCCACCGAGTATTTCGAGTGGCTCTAAACGGCTCGCTTTCCATGCAGGGAAAGCGCCTGAGAGGAAGACGACAAGCATGGTTAATCCAATGACGGTCGTATAAACTGAAGTTGGAACTGCACGGTCAACGATTGGAATTCCAATTATATTCTGGTAAAAATCCAACATTCCATTCATTCCAGAAGGCCCAGCAAGTGCTCCAAGACCACAACCAATTGCGCCAATAAACAAAGGCGCCATCAAGTATCCAGTCATCAATGAGGTACGGTCGACACCGAGCGTTCGGAGAACTGCGATTTCTCTGGATTGACTCTGAACAAGGCGTTGCAGGCTAAGGACAATGGTAATTGAAGCAATGACGGCAATCATCACGGTAAAGGGAATGGTGGTTCGCTTGGCTCCTTCCAAATCTTGGCGCAGGAGCTCAATCGGTTCATTTTGGCCACGGTCACGGACGCGTGCATCAATATTATTTTCGTCCATGGCGGTGCCAACCATCGCTTTGACGGCATCAATTTCATCACCTTCGTAATCTCCAGTGTTTGGAAGGTCAAAGGAAGGAGTTCCATCGATTTCAAGAATAATAGTATTACTTGAACCAAGTGATTCTCCAGTCAGTCTTGCCATTCCCGAATCAGAAAGATAACCTACGACAAATTCACCTATTTCAGGTGGAAACATGGTTCCTTCGGGCGCCATCATCACATGCAGGGGATGGAAGCCAATTCCGACAACTGTGAAGTTCGCACTGGCTCCACCTGCACCGATTCGAACGGTATCTTGCAATTCGATTTCAAGTACTTCTGCTACGTGAGCATCGATAACAATTTCATCATAAGCAACAGCAGTTCGACCTTCTGAATGCCCCTCAGGGAGCCATACCCGGTCGGCATTTGCATCTGCAGGAATACCGTGCCAAAGTGAATTGATGATACGTTCACCAGATGAATCGTTATGGAAAAGAGCACCTTGGAGAATAGTTCGTCCCTCACAACTATCCAAAGACATCAGTTCAGCTGAGGCATCCTCCCATCCAGTACTCAAATTATTACAGAAAGAAGAAACTTGTTCCGGCGTCCATACTGCACTTCGGTTATCAAGCCATAGATCGGCAAGGTTCCCCCCATCCTCACTATCGCCTTGAAGCGTATCGTACATATTATCGAGACTTTGAGAGTATCCTCCAAAGGTTATTCCTGCGAATACACCAACAAACACCATCAAGACAACTGCAATAAGTCGTAACTTGGTTCGCCAAAGGCTACGTGCCAAGCGCTTATTGAGTAATTTAGACATGAAAACACCTCCACTCAAGCTTCTTCATCAGAGTTGTTAATGCTTTCATCTGAAATGATTCGGCCACTATCTATACGAATAACTCGTGTAGCAAATCTAGTCAATCCTTCATCGTGAGTAACAAAAACAGCAGTGATATTTTCTCGTTCACAAGCATGAACTAAGGCTTCCAAAACTTTGTTTGAAGTTTCTGTATCAAGATTGCCTGTCAGTTCATCGCCAAGCAACAGTGTTGGGCGCTTGGCAATGCTTCGAGCAATGGCAACACGTTGTTGTTGACCACCACTTATTTCTCCAGGAAAACGGTCAACCTCGGCTTCAAGACCAACCAGTTCAAGTAATTCCTTGGCCCGTTCAACATCTTTTTTGCCAGCGAGTTCTTGGATCAAGAGGATATTCTCGAGTACGGTGAGGTCTTGAAGAAGGTTGAAAAATTGGAAGACATAACCAATGTTATTTCGGCGGAATGTGGTCATTTTTTCAGAATGTTTTCGTGGCACTTCGCTCTCTTGGAATAGGTAACTTCCTTCGGTTGGGCTATCCAGTGCAGACAAGCAGTTGAGCAGTGTTGTTTTTCCTGAGCCAGAAGGTCCGAGAAGAATGACTCTTTCACCTTCATGAATTTCCAGGTTAATTCCATCAAGGGCTTTGACGACACCTGCTGGAGTATTGTAATAACGTTCTATGTTTTTCATTTCGAGTAGTTTCATCATTTCACCTTCTTTGTTGCATTAATTCACTTGAACTCGCGACATGATGACTTCGATTGAAACATCTATCTGTTCATCATTATCATTGAATGGAATTGTACTATCGACATTTAGAGACACATCGGTTTCAATTTCGAATGGGGGTTGTAAATAGTCAACATCTAACTCTTCAGTCAAATCCTGCCATCTCATTTCTAGTATTATCAAGGAGCAATCGCTAACAGAACCTGATGTCGTTGATGTCACTGGTTCATCTCCACTATCCCCAGTAATCATTAATTCTGCACTAACGGTGTCGCAATCTCCATCGCCTGTTGCAGTTTCATCATATGAGATTTCAACAATGACTGAAGTTAATATCCAACCATCTGCACTCCAATTTTCTTGGAATGCCGAATTAACACTCTCACTACCCCCATCCTGTAGAACGAAATTCCAAGTGTCGGTGAGAGTTATGTTCTCTGTCATGAATTCTGAAGGGCCCGCTCCAGTATTAGTTGAATCAGCGAAAGATGGGCTAAACAACACAGCTCCAGCGTGCAGAATGATAAAGAGCACAGATACGGATACGAGAATTAAAAAATCCTTCTCCTTTTCCAAGGTCTTCGGTTTGAAGTCCTCATTCAGCATCAGATATTCCCTCCGACTAGTATTCCGAGTCCAAATGTTAACACCACGACTGCGAAAGTTAACATCATCAATCGATAGGGATCTTCATCTTCAAAATAACCTTCTGATACAGGTAAAATCTTCTCATCTGCTCGATCAGCAAGATTCTCGAAGATTCTATCCTCCCAACCGATGGCAAAGGCAAGAAATACACCAATCAATGCCGCAGAAAGCAATTGAGGCATTGGGATGAATGCCTGAATAATTTCAAAGAAGGCTGAAGCCCAAACGGTAATGATCAGTAGGGCGATAACCCTAGTACGTTTCCTGACCTTTTCGTTTGTTAGATCGAATAGATTGAAGCGCAAGGCAACGATGATAAGAATCAAAGGACGGATAAGACCGAATGTTCCAGTGACAACGAAATAATTCCAAAGTGAAGCAAATTCCCCATCGACTGGAACGAGGAGTTGCACTAGATAATTCGCCAATCCAAACAAAAGATAGGCAAGAGCAAGACCAATAACAGTGTAATCTCTTTTATCGCGGTTTGTAATTCCTTCTTTGATGACGATTGCAAAGAGAGTTATCGTTACTAGTGGTCCATTGAGGACTAGCATGAGATGAACGAGAGTTTCACTTAACATCCCCCCCTCAAGGAATGATCCGGTGAAAAGTTCTCGCCGGTCAAAGAAGAGAGTATATGGCCAGAGCATAATCGAAGATCCAATGAATGCAAAGAAAAGGAATGCTGATGAAATAGCGACGTTGCGATACTTTGGATCGTCATCGGTTCGGTAAAGGAGGTACCACCTCGCTGTAACCAATGCGCTGATGCCGATTGCTGTCACCGCTCCGATGTTGTAGGCAAGATATATTCCGGTATTCCCTCCAAACTTATAATTTGATAACAGGAGACTCACGCACATCATGGCGACCAACATTGAACCAAGTCTGATAGTGTTCTTTCTTTCCGCCATAATTGGTATTGGGAAAACAGTGAATAAAATCCCTATCTGAATCATCGTAAACAAATTGAGCACGCTACTGATAGACAATAAATACTTGGTGACTTCAGGTGAGAATCCAAACAAATCGGTGTCGGCACGGAGATAATAGATTATAAAAATTAAAGAATTGACCATAAAGAGTAAGCCCATTTGCATTAATCCAACTCTCAATGTGTTGGAGGTTTTTTCATCCTTCAATGATAGCCAAAGAAAAGCGACTCCCATTAGGGCAGACAATCCAAATGAGAGAATAATGAGTTCTTCTACTGAACCTGTACCAGCCATACCCTCACCGTGCTGAAACAATCGGCCCTCTCATATCAATTAATTGCCAATGAGTGAAATTTATTTGAGATTGGTGCTTGAGGAAGAGCACAACCTAATGGATGGTCAAAATTGGTCCCCGCTCCCATGAGAGAGGATACAACAGAAATCGCCCAACCTCTCGATAGAGCGGGGAACACGATAAAATCTGATGCTATCGAAGTGGTCCCCGCTCCCAGACTTGAACTGGGGACACCCTGATGTCTGCTGAGACGTTTTGTAATAATACAACTACAGTCAGGTGCTCTACCAACTGAGCTAAGCGAGGTAATCCGTCGCACTTGGCTCCACTACTTAACCCCAACCGCACGACGACAAGGCCATTTTACTATCAGTGACCAAGAGACTTGACGCCTACTGCTTTAGTCGACGTTGTCTAAGTGCCTCTACTGCAAGAACACTAACCGCAACTTGCAAGTTATAAGAAGGGACAAATCCGTCCATCGGCAAAATTACTATTTCATCAGCCGCATCTTGAACCAATTGGCTAACTCCATGTTTTTCGGCTCCTACAACCAATAGCACATCGCCGGTCATATCAACATCCCAAGGCCCTACTTTACCAGTATCTTCAGCCACGATTATCCTGACTTTATTGGATTTTGCCGCTTCTAAAATCTCTTCACTAGTCGAATAGACAACGGGAAGAAAGCGATCGGCCCTCATGCTGGCTCTGCGAATAGTTCTTCTCTCCTCATGAGTTTTAGCAACATTGAGAACAACTGCATCCGCTCCTGAAACTTCCGCAGTTCGTATTGTAAAGCCGAGGTTTGTTGAATATTCAACTCCGTCAAAGAACCAAATCGTTCCACCTCTTTGCATAACTTCATCAAGAGTTCCTTCAATCGTTCTTCCAATCAAAGCCAAAGCATCTTGTGCACCATCATGTGACATTCTCCACAAGTCATTGGTTGAACCTTCTTGTAAAGGAACTCCATTTTGTTGACAAAGTTCCCTAATTAGAGCAGTATCTTTCTCTCTATCGACCAATACCATGTCCAAGTCTTGTCCTTGTTGTAATGCCGCGAGGACCGCATCTCTTCCGGTCACTTGGCCTGCCATGACCATCCGTTGTGCAAACTGCTCAAGAGCCTGCTCATCGTCAAACTCTTTCGTTATTGATTCTCCATTGCATTGTCATCACAGAAACAGAATACCATGCTGCCAATGCGATCATTACTGAAATTAACCACCAAACTGGCGACCAACTCCAAGGATCGCCAACACCTTCTATTTGCCCAGGTAACGGGAAAAAGGGCCACATAGACCATGCTCCCGTGTGTGATATGATGTCGATAGCGGCATGACTAGCCCATGCTACTAACGTCCAAGTTCGCCAATTTTTGTGTTTGAAATAAATAAAAACCAATAATGGCAAAAGAAGAGAATGGGTAAACCAGTATCCAGCAAGCCACATAGAATCCTCAGCCCCAATCCAATGTGCAGGGTCATAGATCCAAGGCCAATCACCTGCTGACCATGCAAAAACAAATTGTGCAGGAATAGCTGCAAAATCAGGCGCAGTACCTAAAAACGCCCCTATCCATCTTCCACGTTTTCGTTGTTGAGACGGCTTTTCCCACAATGCTAGTTCGGCGATAATGGCGCCGATGATAGCATGGGTAATCATGTCCATGTGGTTCCGTAAAAGCCCCAACTAAAATAATCATTGTTACAGACATTGGGGATATTATTTTGACAAGACAAGAATTACAAGAAAGGCAGTAATTATTACTATTTATTCAGGTGTTTGGTGGGCCAATAGTGTGAAATAATGATGTTAAGCAAAGTGAATTATCGGCGTATAGGATTGCCATTCGCGACATAGCACTCCGTTTAGCCGCGTGGACAGACTCATAAAGGGGAGTTAGGTCGGCAGAACGCTGAGAAGCAGAGTGTTCAACATGTCACAAGGATTGTATCATCATATTCGTGCTACTTGGAAGCGTCCAAATGATGCACTTCCTCACATGTATCGTCAGACTCGTATGGCAGAATGGCGCCGAGAGCCGGTAAATTGCCGTATCGAGCGTCCTACTCGTTTAGATGCTGCTCGCAGACTAGGTTACAAAGCAAAGCAAGGCGTTGTTGTAATCAGAACTAGAGTCCGCCGTGGTGGACTTCGTAAGAGTAAGATTAACATGAAGCGTAAGCCATCCAAGATGGGTATGAAGAAGATTACCATGGGTAAGAATATTCAGCGTATGGCAGAAGAGCGTGTTGCACGTCACTTCCCTAATTTAGAAGTCCTAAACTCCTATTGGGTTGGCCAAGATGGAAAGCACAAGTTCTACGAAGTTATCATGATCGATACCGACCACCCATCAATAATCGCTGACAAGCAACTTGGTGTATTCTCCCGAGCAAATGGAAACAAGTCCCACCGTGGACGTGTTTACCGTGGTATGACCTCTGCTGGAAAGCGCGGTCGTGGATTGTTCAACAAGGGTAAGGGTGCAGAAAAGCTACGTCCTTCTCTAAAGGCAAACCTGAATCGTGGAAAGTGATTTACTCACAATTCATTTCAGCCTTTGATTTGTTAAGGCTTCATTAATTGTCGCTGTATGATTCATTTTACAATAGGCGGATTTATTGATGGGCTATACTACAGGTCAAAACATGGTGCAAGGCGAAGATGTGATGACGAGACTTTCAGGTCTCGAGGTCTATCTCCCAGATGGGCGCCGTCTCGGTCTTGTTCACGATGCAGTCATCGATGAAAATACAATGCAATGCACCCACTTATTCGTTAGAGAAACCGACCCTCAATTAGTTGAGGGAAGTATCCACCTAGCCGTTCCATGGCGCTGGGTTAGAGGAATAGATCGTATCGTGGTATTACGCTGGTTCCCTGCAACTCCAATACCGCTCAACTGAGGTGAATTATTTGGCATTCGATGTTCACGTTCTTGGTACTGCTTCGGCCCGTCCTACATCCAAAAGACAAGTTAGTGGAAGCATCATAAAATGTGATGAGGGTAATGTTGTTATCGATGCAGGTGAAGGTTTCCAAACACGATTCGCCAAGCAGCGCAAGAATCTGAAACTTTTTGAGAAAGGTACAACTTTGAAAACAGTAAAAATTGATGCTGTATGTTTAACCCATGGGCATTTGGACCATACCTGGGGGTTATTGCCATGGTTACAGAGCATGAGTTTAGACAATAGAGAGAGTCCATTATTGATATTGGGGCCTACTAGCGAGGAAGTATTCGACTCACTGTTGAATAATCAACAAATCCCTGACCAAGCACCTCCTGCAGAATTGGCGCGCCAGTTTAGATATTGGCAATCATTAGGAGGGAATCATGAAGCCCTGACTTATCCAATCCGCTGGGTACTAGGGGATATTGAAAATAATCGCTGGCTAGAATTCGATGCACAACAAAACAGTGTTCATCAATTACAGGGTATGCCTCAACCTTCTAAATGGAAAAATAACAAACTTTGTCCTTTACAAACTAATCATTCAGTTCCATCCTGTGCGTGGATGGTTGAATCAAAACCAAAATCAGGTACTTTCAATCGAATGAAGGCGGCAGAAAACCGACTTAATATTGAGCAAAAAGGGGCATTGGCTAGCGGCCAAGATATTGAATTGGATGATGGTACAAAATTACACGCTAGCGACTTTAGGGGTGAGCCTAAAAATGGCTTGCGCGTAATAATCTCTGGAGATACTGCAGAACTATCAGCAGGAATTACAAATTTAGATAATTGTGATCTATTAATTCATGAGGCAACTTTCGTTGAAGATGCAGCAAAATGGGCTGATGATTTCTTGCATAGCACTGCTACTGGCGCCGCAAGAACAGCCGTTCAGTGTGGCGCTAGACACCTAGCGATAACCCATTACTCTTCTAGAATCAAAGATTCAGGAGAACCTTTGAAAGAGGCACAATCAATCCTACAAGATAGCGCAATTTCTTGCTCAGCACTTTCAGATGGTGATAGAATAATTGTTGAAAATGATGGCCAAATTGTCCATCTATTTTGGAACGGTAATGGCTGGAGTCGTTGATTCAAGCAAGCAAACCATTGAAGTGTGTTAAGGCGAGGGCCAAATCATGCAATCTCGCATCGTTGCTCTGATACTGGTCATCATGATGATTTGGCCTTCTGCGATTGCAGCCGAATCAGGGCGAGCAACTCCTAATTGCTTACAGCAAGATATCTCAAGCATTCCAGGCTCTATTGGAATAGATAGTGGAGTTTGTGTCAAAGTGGATTTAGGACAATTACAATCAGGAGATGTCTATCAATTTGATATAACAATCTTACAATCTATCGACCTATTACTGTTTGATGAGAATGGAGTCCAAACATATGACTTAGGCCAATCATATCGCAACGCCTTTGAACAGATTGTAAGCACAGAAAATGCGGAAGGACAATACCAATTCAATTGGCAAGTTCCAGCATCTATTACTGCAAAAACATGGTACGTTATCCTAGATAACTTGGCTCATGATGGAGACCAAGGCATGGGTGACCAAGGTGGAAATCAATCACAGGTCTCTATTTCTGTAGATAAAATGGACCAATCTTATTGGACACCATTCCACAATTTGATTCAGATGGATAACCAAAGTAGTCAAGTGCTATTATCTGGTGATGATTTGAAATTAGACGCAGGAACTTCGATCGTTATTTCTGCCTGGGCTTTGCAAGGACAAGCTGATGTATATTTACAAACAAAGCAAATGTACGACCTGTATACAAGTGGTGGCGTTGGTTCACTATATGTTAACGGTGGAGATTTGCAAAATGTGGCGGATTCCGCTTCTATGACTTGGTTGGTCCCTGCAGAATTAGATGGCCAAGAATTGGTTGTTATCGCAGATAATACCGATACCCCGGTGGGTGGTGGCGATGGAAGCGAAGAGGTTAGAATGACGGTTAGAGTTGAGTTAGCACCACCTCTAAATCCAATCATTGCTGCTGAAGACAATTCTACAGTGGCAATAGGACAATCAATTACATTGAATGCAGATTTAACTCCGAATAAGTTACAACAAATCGATACATTGAGTTGGGATTTTTATTCCGCTGATGGTTTGGCAAATGATGATGCTAATGGATGGGAAGTTGAAGCCACTTGGCAAACCCCTGGTGTCAAAACAGTAACCCTAACCGCGACTTCACAAACTGGAGAAATCGCTCAAACAAATCATTCGATTACAGTGATTGATGTCGTAGACCCAGTTGCTAGGATTACCGGCAGTGGATTGCCGGTCAGTAATGGATGGAGAGTAAATATTGACGAATCTATTTCTTTCAATTGTGATTCAAGTACTGATGATTACACAGAATTGACTTGCGCATGGACTTACGATGGTTCACCATATGGCCAAAACAATTCAATTCTTCTAAGTTGGAATGACATTGGTAGCCACAGTATTGGGCTAACAGTTTCAGATGGAGCGGGAAATACAAATTCAGTGATGACTAGCGTGATTGTCTTAGATACAACACTTCCAAAACTCGACTCATCCAGTCTTGAAGGATTTGCATCTGCTGGAACGGTTGGAGAAAAACTTACTTTCACAGTTTCAGCCACAGATTCCTATGATGATGTCACCGATTTACGTTATCACTGGGATTTGCAACCGAGCAGGGACACTGATAACAATGGAAATCCTAGGGATGATGCAGATTTAGTCGGATATAAAACTAGTATTACTTTCAATAAAATTGGTCGTAATGAAGTAGTCCTAACCGTATTTGATGAATCAAATAATTCAGATTCACACGCCTTTGCAGTCAATGTAGCATCGGCGCCAATACAAGAAGGACTCACTCCGATTCTGTTTTTGGTTCTATTTGTTGTAGCGATTACATCTGCAGTTGCAATCTTGGGTCATAGAAGGTGGCAATCTCGGATAGCAAGTGAAATATTGTTGGGAAGAGGATTATCCGAAGCAGAAGTGATTGTTCACATGGCTACTGTGAAGCAAACTAGAGCGTTACCATTATTTGCCAGTGCTACCCAATTAGCAGGGTTAGATGCAGGAGAAGTACAATCAAGTTCCGATATAGAATTAGCAGAGAAGGAAGCAGAATTACAGTCAATATATGGTAATGAAAATACTGCAGACCTTGGATTTGCAAGTAATAGCGGCTTCTCTCAAGCACCTCAAATGAGTGCAGGAAGTCTTTCCTCAGCAGCAGAAGCATCAGCACTATTGCAAGAAGATGCAGGTTCTGCACCACAACCGATCCAAAATGAAGCACCTAAAGCGTTGGTTGAGAGTGGTGGAATTGCTCTTCCTGAAGGAGTATCTAGTACACGTCCTGTAGTTGTAGAACAACAAGTTCCCGTAGTTGTAGAACCACAAATTGCTGCAGTTGCAACAGAACTGAACTGCGTTTGCGAATCTTGTGGAGCAGGATTTGAGATCACGCTCCCAGCTGGTGTTCCTAAAGCAGTTGTAGCGTGTCCATCTTGTCAAGTGGACAATTTGATTGGCGCATAACCAAAAGCCCATTAGGGGGCTGTGAAGCAGTTTTGACATCTACTATGAATTACTGAAATGGCCCTAGAAGTATGCAAAGAGGCGAATGTTTCTCATAGGTGTTAATCTTCCTTTAGTATATGGATGAGCGGAAGCCTCGCTTGATACGCCAAGGTTTGCCACAAAAGGCAGACCCTAGGCGAATGTCAATTTTCCTCGTCTTGGTAATGATGTCTTCAATCGCAGTACCTGTCAATGCAGATGTTAGCGTAGCAACAGATGACTTCGGAGTTCTTGATGCTCTTGCCCAAACATTGGCAGACAGGGAACAGAGCGGTGAATCATTAATTGCTGTCCAAGGTGCAGATAATTCCTTGGCCTATGTTGATGCTGCTGCGAGACCAATTACTACTAGTGATGCATTAAGTGAAGCGGATAGTTATCTCGAGGACATCGATATGCGAGATTCTACGCCGTATGAGGCAGATCATCCTAGGCCGTATCAATTTCTAATTGGAGAGGCTACACATCCAGATGGATGGCCTTACAATCTGTATGAAACTTTATTTTCAACTGAACAATTTGCATCAGACAATTTATTGGGCATTGGAATAAATACCTATGCAATTTATGTTAATTTTTCTTCAAGGAACGATGGGCCATCACATGAGGCTTGGGATTCAGGTACATTCACAGGTGAAATTTTCACCGCCTCTGGTGGATTAGCGTTATTTGAAAATTATATTGATGTTGATGGTGATGGCATCGATGACCTTTCTGTTGCATTAACGGTTGAGGGAATTACCACACTCGGTGAAGGAATCGGGGTTGAATTCAGTGATGATATAATCCCTCTTATCGAGGAGATTTGGATACGGCCGACTTTCAAATGGCAGGTAACCACTCTCAATCAAAATGATCCATTATGGAATGAACTTGCACATTTAGAAGTCAGCCTAATGAAGGGGTTGGCCTTTGATATTACCTTTGATGATTCAGAATCTTATGCAATAGTAATCGATACACGTTTCACTCAGCCCCCTAATGATTTTTCATTAGGAGTCGGAATTCAAAAGATGACATTTGATGTCAATGCCGCTTTCACCAGTGCCTTTGCACTGATAGCAGCGTTAATAGGCGGACAAGTCAACTCATCCGAACTAACATTGACTGCAGTATCAGCACCTTATGCGTTAAGAATTGTCAATCCAAACCACGATTCTTCAAATCTTCAAACCGATTGTGAAGATGATAATTATTTTGACCCAATCAATGACCATATGGCAGAATCCCGTATGCACAAATGTGGATTTAGTGTCGGCATTGGCTATGTTCACTTTGGGCAACAAAACCCCGGAGGGTCTGTTCCAGTTTTGGAATTGGCATATGTCGATGTAGGTTTCCATCCCGAACAAGGTTCAACATTACTTCCAGGGGAAGTAGATTTAACTTTGAGAAATGACAATTTTGGTAAGAACTCATTTGACACAGTAGAGATTTATTCTGATACCGGTATAGACCTTTATGTCCATTATTATGAAGATAGGTCCGAGGTTCCAGAAGGAGATTTACCATTTGGAAACATCACCGATTCAAGGGCTTGGATTAGAGGATTACCGTCAGGTTCCCTACATGGCGATGAAATAAATGCAATTTTCACCATGATTGGAGAAGCACCGGGGTCTGCCAACCTTCCAGGGGATATGCCAACTAGATTGTCACTGATTATTGCAATTAAAAATTTCACAGATGACAAAGATGGAAATGTCAATGACCCAACATTACCAGTGAACCCAAGCAGCCCGCCAAATACATTAATCGCCATTGTTGGAACCGAATCAATAGATAGATTGGAATACAAATCAACTTTCATGAGAGGCGGCTATGCTAATGATTCATCATCTCTGCAAGTAGCTATTGATAATGTACCTAAAGCAATAGTTGTACAGGGTAGTTTCTTAGTTCCAAGCAGCGGTCTTGGAAGAATCAATTTCGATAATCCAAATTTAAACTCAGTCGCACAAGTTTTCGATAACGCACTACTCTCAATCGTTGAAATCATCTTGGATATTGGTGATGTTGTTAATGGCTTACCATCTTCTATTGTAGGGACAGCAGGTTCAAGCGGTGGTGAAGTCAATGTCAATTGTTACAATCAAATAAAGCAGAGTTTACCAACATCGGTAAGAGAACCGATGGAGATTGGTAGCCTGGAATTAGCAATCTCCTCCTCAGACCAACCTTGGCTTCCTGAAATGGATCACATTCTACTTTCCCAAGATATGGAGTTGGATGTTGTAGCCGGTAGGCTAGGTAGCCAACCACCACTAGTACCTATTGCAATCAGCATAAAAATTGGTGGTATAAGTCACATTAGGCATGCCTTTGACTCCGTAAATGAAATCAGAAATATGGAATTAGATGGTATTGAAGGTGGGCCATTATTGATTGGTCATATCAAACATCATGGCACTGTATTTGATGATGCAGTACAACAATCAGCAACGGTTTCAAATCGTCCTAGCAGTTTTTCCGTTGTCCAAACAGATTCTGAATTATCATATTCGGCAAGCACCCCTATCGGCACTATCACCTATGGCGGCACAGCCGGAGAGCAAAGAAATGCAATACGTCTTGCTGGACTTCCAGCCTCATTTTCTATATTACTGGGAGATACAATCGGTTATGTTGCTAGCGAACCGATGGATTCAATCCAAATTCAAATGACAAATGCATCACAACCATTGACTATGGATGGAGATCATTTCAGATATTGGGTTGATGAAAACAATGGTGAAGCAAGTCTTAGTGCTCAGATTTCCAATGTTACTAGTCTGCAAAGATTGTCACCTCTTGTACCATCTGCTAGCGGTCCCGAAGGTAATTCTCGAATACAATTATTACGTTCTAGTTCATCACCATTTAACGTACTGATGGAGGATGTTTCAATTTACGATGATCCATTTTTGGGCCTTAATGGTAAGGCAAGGCTTGACCCATTACCTGCAAATATCACCATGGCATATCCAAGTTCAGTAGATTCAACAAATCTACAACTACCCGACTTTGGAGATGGTGAAGGAATTGAAGCAGTATCATTCTTTTTGGGCGATCTTGTCGACTTTGGAACAGTCGTAAATGATTTCATTCATTCCATGTCAATGGATTTAGCAGGAACATCAGGAAACAATGCAGATATGGCAATCGGTTTGAATCTAGAAACAGGTGAAGAATTTGATATTACTGCAGATTTCATTAAAGGCACAAATGTTGACAATGTTCCTACTTGGCAGCATGGCTTATCAATGGAAGTTGAAGAACAAACTCGTATAATCTTTAATCTGTCAAGAATGCCAACATTTACTCTTTCCAGCCGTCAAGTTGTCAATTCTGCATTAGAAGATGGCATGATTAGTAGCGATGAGGCAGATGCTGTAGTCAGCGCACTAGAGGCAGCAAATATCACCGATTCCCGAATATTGGTTAATTCACTTTTAGATTCTGTCATCACAGATGAAGAAATCGCTCGTGTAAATTTATCAAAATGGCAACAACAAGGAATCACCATTGAAGATAGACGGGCATGGCATATTCGCTCATGGTTGCCGAATTTACCACCTGGAACGATTCTAATAGAATATGATTTCAGAACACTTGATGGTATTCCAACCTATGAATTAGATATTGAATTAGACCAATGGCAACCTGAACGCCAGCAATTGACATTCGAAGTAAATGGGTTTGATGGAAAAGATTTGAAATTAGTCTTAGATGGACTTGATAATCAAAAACCTAACAATGTGGTCGCCAATGCAGTATTTTCTACACAAGATAATCTAACTGTACCGCGTGTTACAGTTGATATGCACTATGATATTGGAGCAAGATTAAATTCAGCACATGCGATCTTTATTGATAAACATGTTATGAACCGGATTGAGGCACTTATCATCGGTGTTCCTCAATCCACCGATTTTTCAGCAACGATTGGTGATGTATTGCTAGTCGATATCGAAGTGCCAATAGAATACCGCATAGACGAGCATTCAGCAGATGCAATCATGTTGCAATCGATGAGGTATATTGACGGCTTTTGGTGGCCTGCCACAGTTTTCATGAGAGATTTACCTGGAGTTATGCAACTGAAAGCGCAACCTCAACTTGTGTTTGACATCCGCGAAATGACTTCTTTCCAAGGAATGATGAGTTTAGATTATACTTCGAATACAGATGATATGGACTTGTATCTGGAAGCAAATGGAAGAGCGATTGACTCCAAAGGTGATGTTTTGATGTTGGCTGAGGATTTACCGAGGCGCTTCGAACTTGTACCAACTGAAGACTGGGGTATGAAGGTTGATTCATCCGGTGTTGGAGTCAAACGAGTATATATCCGTCAAAGCAATGTTCCAAGTACACCAGGAGTTACAATTGACAGAATTGAAATTGTTGGACAGGATTTGAAATCTGCAACAATTCATATTTATGAAGGCCCGTTCAAGTATCCAATTATTGTCTTGGATGATATTACCAATGGCAGAATAATAGTAAGTGCGCAGGCTACAATAGAGCCAGGATTTTACTATCCATCATTAGATGGCGTTGTTCTAGATGGTAGGGCAGTTCTTCTTGATGCACAATTCACTGGAGTAATACCAACAGCGTCTTCTTTAGGTGTCAATGGAATTGTTACTGACCTTTCATTGGTTGGAACACTGACGGGTGGTGCTGTTGAAACAAGACACATCATGGTCATCGAACCGTTGACTACAATGCTTGCTTCAGGCTTAATGCTACTAGGGTGATTACATGACAGATAGATCGGAATCAAAGGAAATCGCAGTGGGCCAAGACGGCGAACTGTTAGTTCATGAGGATGACATCACAGAGACCGGTGGATTAATGGCTAGAGGTTTGGATAAACAAGCTGAATTGGGAGCATTTGACAGCGATAATGAAGAGGATAGAGAGGATTGGGAATACGCCCAAGAAGCAGCAAAGAGTCTTCGTGACAAAGTGATTGAAGTCGACCCGTATCAAGTGGTGCTGGCAGGTTTTGTAATCCTCTTGATGATCGGAGTTGTCCTCAGTGGATGGTACTGGGTACTGCCACGAGATTCAGTAGTTCTTGAAACACATTACAAACAACGTGGTGGACATTTGATGATGTCCGAATTAACCAATGATGGTAGTAGGGAAATCACCGATGTTGTAATCCATGTAGAATTCCAAGATGTTGATGGTTTAGTTCTAGATCAAATGAGAATTGAATTGGATAAAGTTTCAGCCCATGCCTCCATAGCAGGAGATGATTTGGAAATGCTAGTTTCTGGTTATACAATTTGGGATAATTACATAGTTCATACGCATATAGAATGGACCGATTACAATGGCGATGACAATCGTCAAGACTGGTATCATTATGTTGGTCATTGGTCAAGTGAAATATTCATTGATGAAGGCGATAAAAGCACTTGGCCCTTCTCTTGATTATGTTTTATTTTGACATGCTATGCAATCATTGCACCCGAAGCGATAAAGCGGGGCAGTTCAGCCCTTAACTTGTGCAAACCAGCAGTTCTCTTAGGATGGCGCTGTGCTTAGTTGTGATATTCGTATTGCAAAGTCTAAGCCCTATGCTTCACCCTACGGGTGAACAAACGGATGTATCCCAACTGGATTCAAGCCAAACCGAATGGGTTAGATTTGATTTGGTGGATGGTGTATATTCAGATGCAGTTGGTGAATATGACTATACAAATTCTCTCGAAGATAGGCCAAATATCGCATCATCACGGATTGGCGATTTTGACCAATACGGATTCACAGCATCAAGACCATTGCCGATGGAATTGATGCAAGCTCGCCCAGACCTCTCGCTGTTGATAGTAGATGATTCAATACGAATGGAACAAGCAAGGCAACAATTGAATGATATTCAAGGATTAATGATTAGAGAATTGATTGCACCTTCAGGATTACTCATCCAAGGCACTTCAAATTCAATTCAGCAAGCAAGCGATGTGCAAGGTGTTGTCGCAACTCATCAAGTTCCATTAGCGCTCTTAATCGATGATGCAATATTGGATGTCATGATGCTAACCGATGGAACTGATGCCCTCCAAGGACAAGCGGTGAGGCTCGAAGGTTGGAGAGATGAATTAGGTCCGGTTGATTCTGTAGAATTAACAGACGAGCAAGGATTTACTATTTTCCAGTCGCTTGAAGAAGTTTCCAAAGTAGGCTTATCTGAAATAATAAAATGGGATGAAGGGCGTTATGAAGGGCAGTTGAACAGTGAACAGATTGCGGAATTAATCATTCAACCGAGTGTTCGTTCATTCCGTTTTAACCCGCAATTTACTATTGATAATGATAACGCTCGCAGTAATATGAAAACTACTGTGATGACATCATACTTTACTACTGATTTAGATGGTTCAGGGCAAATGGTTGCAGTTGCCGATTCGGGATTGGACGGAGATCATGGCGATTTTGGTACGAGAGTAGTTAGCAGTAATGATGTGATTGGAGATGGCTCTACTGCGGACACACATTCAGGCCATGGAACGCACGTCGCATGTACGGTTCTAGGCGACGGCACCCAAGGTGGTTATGCCGGTGTAGCACCAGCAGCGGAATTATATTTCCAAGCAATGGAGAATGATAATACCGGTAATTTCCAATCACCTTCTCTAAATTATTTGATGAATACAGCATATAGTGCAGGAGCGCGAACCCACACCAATTCATGGGGTGCAAAGGATGCAAGTCAACAAGGAAAATATGATTCAGAAGCAGAGGATGTTGATGATAGGGCAAATTATTACGACAAATATTACAACGGTAGAGAGGGATTGACAATTCTATTTGCAGCAGGAAATGATGGGCCAGGGACTGGAACAGTATCACCACCTGCTACTGCAAAAAATATACTTTCAGTCGGTAATCATCAAAATCGCTATTCAGGCGCACCTGACTCTTTGATGAGTAGTTCAAGCCGAGGGCCTACAGATGATGGCAGAATCAAACCGGACATCATAGCGCCTGGAGGATATGTTCGTTCATGTCGTGCTCAAGAAGCAACAGATACATCAGGTTCAACTTGGTCAAATAATTGGTATCTTGAGTATACTGGAACTTCTATGGCGACTCCAAATGCAGCAGGAGCTGCAGCGATGGTCAGAGAATACCTTGAGGAAATAGCACAACGCCCAGCTCCTCAAGGTGCTTTGGTCAAGGCATTACTCGTTCTTGGCGCCCAAGACATAGGCACAAGGGATATTCCCAACAACGATGAAGGATGGGGGCGAATCAATCTTAGAGAAACTCTTGCGCCTCAAGGTGGACAAGGGATTTGGGTAGATGATAGGTCAGTGCTTTCAGGTTCAGGCAACTCAAAATCATATACATTTAATTTGACACAAAACAATGGTAAATTCAAGGTTGTTTTGACATGGTCCGATGAGAGAGGTTCTTCCTTTTCAACAAAGAAATTAGTCAATAATTTAGATTTGATCGTAACTTCTCCAGATGGGACCATCTACAAAGGAAATGATTTCGCTAACGGAGTTTCAACAACCGGTGGAAGTGCAGATGATACCAATAATTTGGAAGTCGTATTACTAGATTATGCTATGAGTGGCGTCTGGACTGTTAAGGCAAAAAACACCTACCAAGGAGGTAGTTCAGCCCAGACTTATTCAATTGCAGTAATGGGGCATGGTGTCAATGATTTACGACCTGACCCAATGGTGATGGTAGATGATTTTTCAATGGATGTTAGCATTCCGCAAGTAGGCGATCAAGTTCATATAGAAACCAAAGTATTCAATGCCGGAAACGTTGAAGCCGAATCCTTTGACGTTGTCTTTTCAGTCAACGCAACAGAGATAACTCGTAAAAATATCGATTTAGGTGCAGGATCTGCTAAGACATTATTCTGGACTTGGACCCCAGTGGCTTCTGGACAGACAACACTTACCTTCACAATAGACCCAGATGATGATATTGAAGAAATACTTGAAAATAATAACCAGCATAACATCGTGGTCAATGTTACTGCTCCAGGTGTGAAATTATCAAGTTCAACCCAAACTACATTTTTAGATAACACTCAATCTTCTGCCACTTCATGGAATGTTTCTCTCACCAATACAGCATTGATATCAACCAATGCATCATTATTTGTTGATAATTTGATTCATGTTGAAAGTAATTTGGCTTTATCGTGGTATGTTGGTACGACACAAGCAAACCACTCACTTGAGGGTCAACAATCAACAGAAATAACAGTCACATTAGTTCATCCAACCCCTCCAGACCCGGGTACATACCGGATTAGTTTAATCGGAATAGATGTTGATAATGGGGTAAATTATCCATATGCGCTGGACTTAGTAGTTCCAAGCCTATCGAAAGTAAATATTGAATATGATTATCAAATTGTTCCAGTGCATCCAGTCAATACGACGAGTATAGATGTTAGATTTTTCAATATTGGTAATGATGATATTGGCTATGATCTATTCTTAGAAGCCCCAGCCGGATGGCAAGCAGGATTCGACGATTTGGGCAGTGAACCGGGTGCGATTTCCGGTTCAACCGGATTGATTGGCCAGGATAGCCAGAAAAACCTCGGCATCACATTCACTCCTCCGCAAGTAATGACTGGAGCAGGTGCCGAAAGAATGGTCAAATTAACGGCAGTTTCACAGACCGAAAACCCAGTTTCCTATGTATATAATATTCCAATCAAAGTAATGGAAATAAGAGATATCGATATTGACTTACAAAATAATTTTGGAAAGATGAGGCCAGATTCGTCTCTCAGCCTAATGTTTAGCATCCAGAATAAAGGAAATATCGACCTAGATTTAACTCCATCAATACAATTACCAAGTGGTTGGCAATGGGCTTCATCAACCGATATCATAGAGTTAAATTGGGCATCGACCAGAAATATCATTGTAACGGTTAATTCACAGGGATCTGGAAAATCAGGAGAAATTCAATTCAATCTTGACAATGGCTCAGATAGGTATTCTTGGACCGGATATATTGATGTTGAAATCTTAGCGCAACCAACATTGGATTTTGCTTCACTTCAACTTGAAGATGGAACCTCGTATGGCCATCCATTGGGTACTGGTTCACATCCGAGTGGAGAGAGTCTTAACTTCACTTGGCTAGTAGGCAATAACGCAGATGTTGATTGGGAGCCTTCAGTTTCAGTCATTCTAGACCCGGGATTATTCGGAGAGTGCCAAGATGTTGGGGTTGTAGGATATTTAGAATTCCAATTTCTACAATGTTCGATTCTGATTTCAGGAAATATGGCTCCTAAAAGTGAACCTTCCTTCACAGTGATATTGGAAGGTAATGGGGTAGAATATGTCGAACAAGTAGGGTTGTATGTAGCGTCGGTAGAATCTGCTATATGGGATGCATCAAGAAATGAAAAGTTCGCAACAGGAGTGGTAGAGACGGTATCAATCGATGTAACAAACTCCGGTAATGTAGCATGGTCGTACAAAATCCAAGCCATCGCATCCGAAAATTGGTATTGCGAAGTAATCGGCAATGATGTAATATCTCTTGAAGCGGGTCAGTCAAAGGTTGTTAGAATCAACGTGAGGGCAGATCGTCCAGGCGATGGAACAATAACATTGCAATTTGAACAATCTAATCCGCTTTCAAATCCGAGTGTATCATTTGATGTTTCAGCAGAAGGAGAGCCTACTGGGACCTCTAGTGAATCATTCATCAATAACGGAGTTGCTATCGCCCTAATTCTAGTAATATTGTCATTAATTGGAGTTGTATTGTACAGAAATAGTAAGTCCGAAAAGAAGAACTTACCGTCGATCAACAGCCTTACATCTTCATCAGCGAACCAATTAGCGGCACCGATAGCAGCTCCTTTGCCGCAGACATTCAACCCTCAACCAATAATTGAGCCAATACAAGCGATTGAAGAAAAGCAAGAAAATGATTCCCAGCCAGTTACAATGTGTTGGTTGTGTAAATCTCCAGTTACAGAGGATATTATCGGTTGTCCTTCTTGTGGCGCAAGGTATCACGGAGTTGCAATAGACGGCTGTGATATTTCACAATTAGAACACTGCGCAAACTGCCAAGCACTTGCCAGCGAATTCATCAAAGCATGATGCCGCTAATTAAAAAACGCTCACATTTTTGGTTTTATTACACATCTGAGCATAGCCTTATGATAGTGATGGCTTGTCCGGGAGTCATGGACTCCCGTGGAAATCAAACAAGGAAGCAGTCAAAGGCTGCAATTCTCTTAATGGCTTTGCTATTATTTTCCATGGTCCCTGCCATGGTCCCAACCGCTTCTGCTGATGGGGCACGTGACGCTTCTATAATTGTCACAATAAGTCCAAATGGTCAAGATATAAATCCAGGTGAATCCGGAGAATATACAATTCGTGTTCGCAATACAGGTTCAGATCCAGTGACTGTCTCAATTCAATCAAGTGAAGAAGGAACTGCGGAATGTGGTCAATATTCATCACAAGCAGGCCAAATCTCAGGACCCATAGATGCTGGAACATTTGAAGAGACTACTATGAATGTAACTTTGACTCAAACAGCTGAGGAAAGTTGTGATACAACGGTCACCGTTTCCGCCGCTGACGGAGCAACACCACCAGGTGCACCTGCTCAAGAATCTTCAACAGTTACTACAACTGCAGGGGATGGCTCAGGTAGTGCAGTATTCGGTGTTGACTTGAAGATGGCTTCCCCGTCAAAGGACTGGAGTGGAGAAAGCGTTGTGGAGTTTGAACTTGAAGTTGAAAATACAGGTCAAACAAATGAAACAATCACTTTGACCACCAATGAGGCATCAGGCCCAGGTTGCTCTAATACAGGTGCGATAACCGTCACTCTAAGTGAAACTTCTGTTTCAGTCGATTCTAACGAAAGTGAATTTGTTACCGTTTCAGTTGAAGTTCCAGAGGGTCAAGAAGCAGACAAATATTGCTGGGATATTGACGGTGATGTTAGCAACGACCCATCACAGGAGACAACCGATAACCAAGAATTTGATTTGACAGTTCCAGAGTTGCATGAATGTTCTATTTCCTTGACTAAGAATTCCATTACAGTTGCACCCGGTGCAGAAGGAAATCTAAAGGTCATGTTCGTCAATGAAGGAAATGTAGACTGGACCATATCTGTTGGAAAATCCGGTTCAAAGGCGGGATGGGTGAGTGTTGATGGCGCATCCTCAGGAATTATGGACGAGGGTAAAGAATTCGATTTGTTAGTCAATCCTGATGATTCTGTTGAAGCAGGTTCAGAATCTGTTGTAGCGATTCAAGGTAAAGATGGTAGTTCTGTTAAATGTACGAAAGATCTTAGAATCATCTTAGGCCAATCTCATGACGCTTCAGCTTCACTTTCTAACTCATTAATGTCAAACATCGAACCAGGTGATAATGGCACTACCACTCTGGTAGTTACAAATCAAGGAAATGGTGCAGATACTTTCAGAATCTCTTCTTCTTCACCACCTCAGGGTTGGAGCGTTGAACTGTCAAAATCAACAATTTCACTTGGTTCAAAATACGGCAATGAAAGAAGCGGAGACATCGAGGTTCAAGTTAACGTTCCGTATAATGCGCTCGCAGATGAACAAGTAGACATTGTTCTAACAGTCCAATCCAACAACGGAGCAGTTAGTTTTGCTGATGTTACATTGGCGGTTACAGTAGCGGCCAATCATGATATGGAAGTTGAAACAAGTTCACCCGATCAAACCGGACGCTCTGATACGGAAGTTAGTTTCCCAATTACAATTGAAAACAGCGGCAACATAGAAGACACATTCCGTTGTGCAGTAATGTCACAAACAGCTACTCCTAATTGGGCGACATCATTCGAAGATGCCGATGGCAATAAATTCACTGAAATCAACATTGCACCTAGAAGTACAATGCTCGTGTACCTTGTAGTGAGTATTGATGGCGAAGAAGAATTAGATAGCAGCAGATTAACCATTCGAATAACCAACAAAGATGATACTAATTCACAAGATCTGGATGATGATGGAATACCAGACAATCAAAGAGAATTAATTATGTTAGCAATCCAATCGGATAGAAATTATCAGATGGATCTCCGTTTAGATGATGGCGGTTTAGATGGACGTACTGGAATGGCTACTCTAGCCCCAGATGGCGTTAAAGAATACGGTGTATGGGTCAAAAATACGGGTGATGGAAAAGACTACGCTGTGTTTGAGATAAATGGGTTAGAAGGGATTGCAACTAGGACTTTGAGAATGAATGGATTAGTGGTAGTGGATCCGATTCAAATTCCTGTTGGATATGGGATTTGGAACCTGACAAGAGGGCAATTCGTCTTGGACGAATCCGCAACGCCAATCACCGAATCTAGCAAAAATGGCGTAGAATCAAGAATGCTAGAATTAGATTTGTTTGTCGGCCATGAAGCAAGGCCATTCGAACAATACTTTTTCCTCACAATAACCGTCAACCCGAGTGCCGAAACAGGCGATGGCGGTCTGTTGGAAATTGTGGTTATGAGTGAGTCGAATTCAGCCAATCGTTCTGGAAGAGTTTCAGTCGCATTAGACGTTCAAATCATCTATGAACTTACCTTTATGAATCAAGAAATGGATGAAGAAATAGTCGTAGAATACGAGGTTTCTTTCTCGGAAAAGACGCAATTTGAAATTGAATTGCACAACACTGGTAATATACGTTCTGAATTCCGAGTTTTCACTTCAGAGAATTTACGCGGATGGAGTGTATCTCTAGAGAACACAGACGAATGTAGCCGTGAAGGTGGGGAGATGGTATGTTGGATAGATGTAGATTCATCAATTCTTATCGAAGTAACCGTACGTCCGCCAAGCGATGCTGAGATGGATGACACATTCAAATTCACACTCTCTTCTGAACCAGTAGAAACCGGTGTAGTAGATCGCCAAAACCTTGAGTTTACCATACACGGCGCACAAGATTCGGGATTATTCGGTGATACGTTGAGCAATAACTCTACTTCGTTGATCGCAGGTGGATTAGCAATCTCATTATTAATTGCATATTTGATGCGTAAAAAGCCATGATTAGCGGCTCCATAGATTTAGAATACAAAATAATTGCTGAATGTGCTAAAAGGGATACTGAGCCGCTCTATGTAGGGGGCTCATTTGGTAACGCTTATGGGTGGTCTTCTAGTCGGACAAATCGCACAGCGTATGCGTTGTGCGGCGGTGATTAAATGTCCGGCATAGAATCAGTTCCAAGTGCCTATCTGTCAATTGGCTTTTTGGCAATTCTTGGCATCATAATGCCGCTGACTAATTTCCTCATAACTTGGGTTATTAGGCCTAAGGTTGACCCCGCCCGACCCCACATCACAAAATCATATCTTTTGGAAGGATACGAGGTTGACCACAGCCTCTATCCACGCCGTTTGACCACTTTTGAATGTGGTAGTGAGCCAGTTGGAGATGCAATGATCCAATTTCACTTCCAATACTATTGGTATGCGATTATTTTCTTAGTTTTTGATGTCGCATTCATGTTCTTGGTGCTGGGTGGCATGGTAGTTGGTAATGCAACTTCACCAGAACTCGCAGAAAATAGCCGTGAGAGCGCAGTCGAAGATGCCAAGATGGCAATGATGATTCTAGCAATATTCTTCAGCACTATGTCCGCTGGAGTTTGGTATGTATTCCGAAAGAGAGGGCGCATCTACATTTGAGGTGAAATATTATGTCTAATGATGGAGAAAATTTTGCAGCTTTCAACAGTAGGGCGTTAGTGGAAATGGTCGGCGACGTCACCGATGAAGCCCTAAAAGCGACCAAGATCAAACAATTCCTCGGAGTTTTAGCAGGACGATATTTCAATTGGGCTGGCCGTAAATCATTATTTACACTGCATTTGGGAATCAAGTGCTGTGCTATTGAAATGGCGGCAGCAGCAACACCTAGGTTCGATGGTGACAGATTCGGTGTTTTGTTCCGTTCATCCCCTCGTCAATCCGATGTATTGCTGGTCAATGGCCCGGTTTCAAAGAAGTTTGCTGACAAAATAGTTCGTCTATGGGAGCAAATGCCTGAGCCAAAATACTGTATCGCCATGGGTGAATGTGCAATTTCTGGTGGCCCATATTTCCAATCGTACAATATTCTAGAAGGCGTAGACACGGTAATTCCAGTAGACGTATACATCCCTGGTTGCCCACCTCGTCCTGAGGCTTTAATCGATGGTTTTGGTTTACTCCGTGAAAAGATAATTCGTATTGGCGCTGCTCCAAGCACTGGCCGTGATGGAGAGAAGCCAGTTATTGTAGGAGAGGACTGACCATGGGAATGCGAGTAACTCTTGAACAAAGTGATAGTGCAGCAGAATCCAGTGTTGCAGTTTTGAATGAACGTTTCTCAGGCAGTGGCATCGAATCCACCGTTGAGCACCATTCAAATTCCTTCAAGATGCCATTCGTTAGAATTCATGCTACACCACAACATTGGTTAGCAGTTGCTAAATTCATGAAGTATGATCTATCTGTTAATTATTGTTCGATGGTAACGGGTACACACTTCCCAGATGGTCCTGCTGAAAGAGGCTGGGAAGTCGCATACCACATGATGCGAATGCCAGTTTCAAATGTAAAACCACACACCAATACAACGCATGTCGCTGAGAACTTGAGTGGTAGCGATATCCCGTTAGAGTTTGAAGTCCTTATCGCTATTGAACAAGGAGATGCACCAACAGTCCCTTCTATCCAAAGTATCTGGGTTGGCGCTGATTGGAATGAAAAAGAAACATGGGACTTAGTTGGCATCAATTTCGAAGGCCATGAAAACATGCACCGTGTCCTCAATCCACACGATAGCCCAGAACAATTCCACCCGTTACAAAAGCAACACAAATTGCGATACCACGGATATAATGAAATGTACGACGACCCTCAAGGGTTTGGCCGTAAACCAGCGGACGAGGGCCGCAAAAAGTGAGGTGAATATCATGGCACAAATGTGGATTACAATGGGACCTCAACACCCGATGACTCACGGTCTTTGGACACTGCGCGTCAAAGTTGATGGCGAAACTATCGTCGATACCGATGCCGAACTTGGATACATCCATCGCGGTGTTGAGAAGATTTGCGAATCACGTGATTTCACTCAAATCACTCCTTATTGCGACCGTCTTTGCTACGTATCTGCAATGACTTGGGCAAACTCATACATCTATGCAGCAGAAGACCTGCTAGAGGCCGAAGTTCCTGAAAGGGCAGAATTCATACGATTAATCTCTGCAGAATTACAACGTCTTGCTTCACACTTGATGTGGCTTGGCGCATTTGGACCGGATATTGGCTCTCTAACATTGATGACTTGGTGTATGCGTGATAGAGAGATGTTCTTGGATTTGCTGCAAGAATTAGGCGGTTCAAGAATGCATTACAATTATCCTCGTATCGGTGGAGTCAAGCGAGATATTCCAATTGGTTTCGCTGACCGCATGATCGCTAAAATCAAATTATTCGAGAGGAGAATCGAAGAATATGAAATGCTACTCGATGAATCAACAATTTGGTTAGTGCGTTTACAAGGTGTTGGCTACACAAAGGCAGAAGATATGGTCGATGCAGGTGTGTCAGGACCAAATGTTCGCGCTGCTGGTGTAAACTATGACGTTCGCTGGGCCCATCCTTATTCTGTTTATGACCAAGTAGATTGGGAGCCGGCTGTTGAGAAACCAACTTCTGTCAAAGGAGCCGATTGCTATGACCGATATAGAGTAAGAATGGAAGAGATGCGCCAATCCAGCAAGATGATTCTAGATGCTATTGAGAAAATACCAGGTGGCAAGAACACCAACTACTCAACAGGAGATGAAATGATTTTGACAAAGGCTCCTACCAGAGCTCCTGAAGGAGCAACAGGCTTCTCTAACTACGAATGTACTCGTGGTGCTTCGCAATTTTTCATCAAAGGTGGCGGCGAAGGTCGCGGTAAGAATCCGTATCGGTTGTCAATTCGTTCACCGATGTTCATAACAATTCCATTCGTAGCCGATACAATGATCGGTTACAAAATCGCAGACATACCTGCGATCATGGGTAGTTTTGACCCTTGTATTGGAGAGACGGACCGTTGAGGTGATTTGTGATGGATGATGTATACGACCTACGTTCTTTACTGTTCAACATCTGTGATAAGATAGTTGACAAATCGCTAACTGGAACTCCCCTAGAAAGCCAAATTGGAGTAATTTCCTTTGGCTTGGGAACTTTCGTAATCGTTAACGTTGTCTTTTTGCTGCTATTCTTTTCCCAATTTGCAATTCTTTGGATTGAGAGGAAATGGTGCGCTCGTATGCAGGACCGCCGTGGTGCAACTACGGCACTTCGTTCCCTTTGGGTCGGCGAAAATGGTCAAACAGCAGGAGAATGGTGGAACATGCTTCCGTATGGAGCTGGCAAACCGGTTGGCATGTTAAATGGCTGGCTCAACAAAAATTTCGGTAATAGAGATGAAAAACACGCAATGGTAGACCGAGTCAACAATCGTTCATGGATGGGATTACCAATTCTACCAGGATTCTTCCAAAATGTTGCCGATGGAATGAAATTCCTTCTCAAGGAACACATGGTTCCACAACGAGCCGATAAATTGATTTTCGAAGTATCCCCGTTCCTCATCGTCTCAACAACACTACTTATTCTTGGGCTGATTCCTCTATCCAGTGGAATATATGCTACAAACCCTGAATTATCAATTTTGTATATTATTGCAATCTTCGGAATCGCACCTATCGGTGTATTTTTCGCAGGATGGTCCAGCAATAACAAGTATACACTGATCGGCGGAATTCGTTCAGCGGCCCAACTTACTTCCTATGAGATACCACTTCTTCTCACTTTGTTGAGTGTAAGTATTATCACTGGGACATTCAATATCATTGAAAGTATTCACTTCCAACATTCAGCAGGAGCATGGAATATTTTCCTTATGCCTCTTGGAGGGGCGTTATTCCTCTTGACTATGATAGCGGAGGTTGAACGTGTTCCTTTCGACATGCCTGAAGCGGAAGCAGAACTCGTTGAAGGTTGGTGGACTGAGTATGGTGGAATGAGATTCGGTATGCTATTTATGGCAGAATATATCCGAACTTATGCTGCTTGTTTCCTCTTTACCCATTTCTTCCTTGGCGGATGGCATCTACCATTTCAAGGAACAATAGGTTCCATTGAGTTCCTTGGACTTGGTTCGCTCTATCTATTAATCCCAGGCGCAGTTGTAACATTGGTAAAGGCTTGGCTTGTATTCCTTGTAGTATTCGTAATGGCACGTTTCGCTTTGGCTCGTATCCGAACAGACCAAATCTTAGAATTCGGCTGGAGAGTACTATTGCCACTTTCAGTTCTCCAAGTTGTCTTGGCAGTAATTTACAGATTGTGGTTATTCGACCCAACTGCAGTATCTGATACAGTTGCTGGTGGTATGGCATGGAATGCATTTGGCATTCCACACTTCGTTCCAATTGTAACAACTGTATTTTGGCTCGCATTATTCTTCTTGATGTTAAGGGATGAAGACAAAGATGCTAGTCCTGAAAGAATGTTCCATGTACAAACAATGCAGCCTGCGGGAAAGCACATCCCGGGGCAGGAGTGAGGTGATTAGATATGCCAATGCATCCAAGAGCGCAACCAAATTTTAGAAACCTATTCTGGTACCCATTTAAGATTACACTGATCACCGCATTGCGGACCTTCCCATTCATTGGCAAGAGGTGGGGTCACAAAATGGGAGCGTATCACAATACCGAACATCCAGAGTTTTTGGATGAAGCTACAAAGAATAGAATGGCCAGTAATGCCCACATCAATGATATTTCAAAGCAAAGATTTGCACCGGATAGAGTGACAACAGATTTGACACCAACTCTGTGGAAGCCTCAAACAGTTCAGTACCCATACGAAAGACTTGAAGAAATAGAGCCTTGGCTTTTCAAGCCAGGTAATTACAATGGCCGTATCGGTATTATTTGGGAAACTTGTACTGCCTGTAAGTTATGTGTTACCGCATGTCCAAACGATTGTCTTCACATGAGTACAGAATTACGCGTTGACGTATTGGATAGTGCTGATGGAGAAGATGCAGGACTTGGTGCCGATCTTGAAGTCGGAGGTTATGCTGCTTTGGCAATTGCACAAATTGATGATGAATTGGAATCATTCAACCTTGCAACTGCTCACAGTGAAGCACCTGAGCAGTGGAGATATGCAGAAGTCCTCGACCTGTCTGGAGATACTGCAACAGTTCGCTGGAATGATTCTGGTGAAGAATCCGATGTTAATACCTCAGAATTACGAACTGCAGATGAGCAAATCGTATCCGGTAGAATTGATTTGGGAAGATGTATGTTCTGTGGATTATGTGCTGAAGCATGTGGATTCACTTCATTCTTTATGACCAACGAATATGATGGTATGTCTGGCTTTTCACGTCAAGACCTTTGGATGGATGCTAGTAGAACTCGCCTTCTGCCAACTGTCCACCAAGAAGCGGTTGATGGTGAATTAGCAAAGAGGGCAAGCAAGGAACGCACTAAGCGTGAAAAGGCTGCTGCAAGGGCTGCAACTCAGGAGAGTGCTTGAATGGATATCCAAATGATTGCAGAGTCGGCAGTATTCTTTCTGTTTGCAACTATCGTTATACTCGGTGCAGTTGGAATGATATTTGCACAACGTGTTGCACATTCCATGCTTTCACTTATTTTCTGTTTCATGGCAGTTTCAGGAATCTTCATCCTAATGGGTGCAGAGTTTTTGGCAGCGATTCAAATTTTAGTTTATCTGGCAAGTGTCGGATTGGTGGTATTATTTGCTATCATGTTGACAAGAAGGCAAATTTTAGAGGAGGATTTTGAATGAAGTTGATGTCGTCCCTTACTAGAATTGGTCTCGTAGGCCTTGGTTTTATTCTAATCAAAGTTGTATCAGATGCATCGACTTGGCAATCATCAAAGAATCCGGACATGTATCCAACCAATGCTGGATTAGCATCAAGTCTATTCAACGACTGGGCTCTTCCTTTGATGATACTTGGAGTTCTAATGGCTATCGCAATGATAGGCGCTGCGTATCTTGTTAGAGACGAGAGGAGAGAGAATCTTCTCTGGGAATTTAAATCAGATTCAGATGATGGAGGTGAAGAAGAATGATTGATCCAGCATGGGTTTCCGGACTTTCTGCCATTTTGTTCATCATTGGACTGATAGGTGTTTTCACAAGAAAGAATGCCATCATCGTATTGATGTGTATTGAATTAATGCTCAATGCAGCAAATATGCAATTCGCAGCAGCTGCAGTTCACCATGGTGATGCAACCGGTTGGGTTTATGCCCTCTTCGCAATTGCAATCGCCGCTAGTGAAGTTGCTATCGGTTTAGCCATATTCTTGGCTGTTTACGGAAAGCACGAAACGATAACTCTGGACGACATCAATGTCCTGAGTAACTGAGGTGGTGTCATGTCTGGTTCAAGTAGTTCAGAAGTAGTTCACAGTTCAATGGCTGAGTATGCACCTCTCATCATTTTATTACCGATGCTGGCAATGCCAGTAATCTTATTCTTAGGTAAGGTATTCAATACAAATCCTACCTGGAAGAATACACTAAAAGAAGGCGGAATAATTGCCTTAGTAGCAATGGGTGCATCGTTATTCATTTCATTGGCTATCATCAAGGATTACCTCGGTAGTTTCTCCAATAACGGAGATATCTTCTCTTTAACATGGCTGAATACTGCAATATGGGAAGGAGGAGCATCGACAACACCAATCTCTTTCGGTTTTGGAATTTACATCGATCACATCACTGTAATGTTACTATTTGTAGCAGCATTCCTTTGTTTCTTAATCAATATCTTTGCGATTGGATACATGAATACAGATCCAATAAACGATAATAGAAACCATCGCTTCTATGCAGAGTTCGTATTGTTTTGTGCTGGAATGCTCGGAATGGTACTTTCAGATTCATTCCTATGGTTATTCATCTTCTGGGAGATAATGGGGCTTTGTTCATATTTGTTAATCGGTTTCTATTACGAACGTCCAAGTGCAGCATCGGCAGCAAAGAAAGCATTCATGACCACACGTATTGGTGATGTATTCCTAATGATTGGACTCATCATGCTTTGGGACTTATTTGGTTCATTAGATTATAGCATTGTCTTTGACCCAGCAAATATCGCAGCAGTTAGCCCTGGTTCTTTGCAAATGGCACTCGGAATGATGTTTATCGGTGCTGTCGGTAAATCTGCACAATTCCCATTACACGTTTGGCTACCGGATGCTATGGAAGGTCCAACACCTGTTTCTGCTCTAATTCACGCAGCGACAATGGTCAATGCAGGACTGTACCTAGTTGCTCGCATGTTCCCATTCTTCGGTGCAGAATCTATGTCTGGTGAATTGATTGACTTGGCATTCATCATCGCGTCTATTGGCGGTATTACAGCGGTCATGGCCGCTGGAATTGCCTTTGTTCAAGATGATTTGAAGAAGGTATTAGCATATTCTACAATGAGTCAACTAGGCTATGTTTTCACTGGATTAGGTGTGGCTTTATGGCTTGCAAATTCATTGGATTGGCATCACGACCCCGCAGCTCATACAATTGTAGTCGTTGCATTCGGAGCAGCCTTATTCCACTTATTCAACCATGCAATGGCAAAAGGAATGCTGTTCATGGCAAGCGGTTCAGTAATTCATGAAGTACACCACGCGCACCACCACCTTCACCACGACGATCATGGAGATGATGACGAATTTGATGCACAATCAATGAAGAATATGGGTGGTTTAGCGAGCAAGATGCCTATTACTGCAACAGCAATGTTAGTCGGTTCAGCATCGATTATGGGATTACCTTTGATTGGAGGGTTCTGGTCTAAGGAAGGAATCATCGCTAATGCTTGGAGAGTTGCACTCGAAGACCCGAGATTCTTATTCCCTGCAGCCTGTGTATTACTCGGTGCGGGAATGACTGGATTTTACATGACAAGAATGTGGGTCAAAACCTTTGCAGGAAAGCCAAGTAATGAAGTTGCAGCACACGTAGGTCCGACAAATAGTTGGATCAAGACTCCTCTTTTCATCCTAACATTCGTAACATTGTCATCAGTACTATTGGCTGGAATGGGCTTCACTCATTGGGCTCCAGACTCAGAATACAGTTTCCTATCAGACAAAGGTTTGGTAGATGGAATCATGTATGAACTGGGCCATGCTTTCGCAAACCATGATGCATTCTTCTTCATATTGACATATGTTGCAATCGCTCTTGGTGCAATCCTTGGACCATTTATGGCAATGTCATTATTTGGCGGCAAACTTGAGGAAGGCGAGGATTGCAAGCCTTGGTTCAAACCAGTAATATCACTCAACAACTGGGTCTACAACAAATATCACTGGGACAATACTGGAATAGCAACATCTGGTCTAGCAGTCGCTTTGCAAAACAGATTGTATATTGACAAGTACTATGATTTGGCAATGGTCAAAATAGTCGCTGGATTCTCAAACAAGGTTGCTGAAGCCGATACAAAAATCATTGATGGTACCGTTAAGCAAATTGAAGATAAGTCACAAAAGATTTCAACTATAGTTCGCTCTCTAACAACTGGTTCCGCTCGAGATTACATTCTTTGGGTGGCGATAGGAACCTTACTGATTTTCTTCTTCATATGGGGGGTGGCTTGATTGCAAGACCTAATTTCAATGCCTTTAGTCGGATTCCCGATTATAGCGAGTCTAATCATTATGGGAACTATCTCAAATGTGAGTGAAGAAGTCCGTGAGAAGTTGGTCAATCCAATTAGATGGGCTATCTTGTTATTCTCTTTGGGCTTGCTTGGTTTGACTACAGCAATGTTCTACAACTACTTCGGAGATCTAAATGGGTTTGAAGGAATTGCATTCAATAGTTACGAGTTTACTGCTAGATATGCTTGGGTTGATTCATTGGGAATTTATTGGAGTGTTGGACTCGATGCCCTTTCATTCCCTATGGTTTGGTTAACAACATTACTCCTTCCGATTACAATCATTGCAACTTGGGACGAAAAGAATGGAGCATACTATCACCCTCTAATCTTGTTAATGGGTGGAGCGTTAATCGGTGTCTTCGTTGCTCTAGACTTATTTATGTTCTATGTATTCTGGGAATTAACTCTAATTCCAATGTTCTTCTTGATTCTCAAGTGGGGTGGTGAAGACAGAAAGTATGCTGCTCAGAAATTCTTCATCTATACCTTTACAGCCTCTGTTGTAATGTTACTCGGTCTTGTAACTCTATACTTCTTACAGAACCCATTGGAACCATTGGCTTACTCGGGTACATTGACAGGACGTACATTCGACATTCCTGAACTTGTCAACTATTCATATCATGCTAACATGAACGGAAACTGGTTTTTGGGTGCTTCAATGCAGAAGATTATCTTCGCAATGTTGATGCTCGGATTCTTGGTTAAATTACCAGCAGTTCCTTTCCATACTTGGCTTCCAGATGCGCACGTACAAGCCCCTACAGGCGGTTCAATGCTGCTTGCTGGTGTAATGCTAAAGATGGGTGCATATGGTATGTTTAGATTACCGATTGCATTATTCCCTCATGCTTTGGAATATTTCCAACTAGTGTTGATGACAATCGGTATGGTTTCACTGATTTGGGGTTCAATCGTTTGTTTAGGTCAGACCAACCTCAAGAAGATGGTTGCATATTCATCAGTATCTCACATGGGAGTAATTTGTATCGGTATTGCTACAATGCAACCGATTGGTTGGGCTGCAGCTCTATTCATGATGTTTGCACACGGTATTATCTCGCCTCACTTATTCGCTGTATGTGGCGCATTCAAGCACCATTACCACAGCATGGAAATTGGTTCAATGCGCGGTATGGCCAAACATTCACCTTGGCTAGCGACCTCTATGATGTTCGCATGGATGGCTTCTCTTGGACTTCCTTTACTAGCAGGCTTCGTCGCAGAATTGATGGTCTTAATCGCCCTATGGCACTTCTTAGTCGCCGAAGGCTGGAGTGTATTGTGGATGGTTGGTCCAGCACTTGTTTTGGCTGTTACAGCAGCATATTACCTATGGAGTATGCAACGTACAATCTTCGAGGGTGGAGATGAAACACAACCACCTGCTTCAATGGACGGTCAACCAATACCTGATATCGCTAACCATGAGAAGTTAGCAATGTTCGTATTAGCAATGTTCACAATCTTGTTCGGTGTAATGCCATGGATTGCTTTGGATATGATGAACGATTGGTCCATCCAAATATTTGAAGGTCTGATAATGCCGATTCTAGGCAACTTTAACGGAGGCGTCTGAAATGTCTGAAGTAACATATATTCAACCATTTGATGATAAATTCACTACTGCTCTTTTACCGGAGTTGATATTGGTTGCTGGTTTATTTGCATTGATCATAATTCCAAATTTAGGTAAGGCCACCTTTAGGGTTCCAGGAACTCAAATTAGGTTACCATATTTCCTCGGTGGAGAGCGTTATTCACTAATATCCAATCCACGCCTACCAGGTTGGATTGCAGTTACTACACTAGTTCTGGCATTTGTAGAAGTGATGATGACCTTTGAGAGTGGATTGCAACGCTACATGATCGTTTCAGAACTACTCCCAACGACAATTAACGGGGTAACTGCAGGGGACGTATTAGTCAATGGCGGTAGTCATATACTTCCGAGTGGTTCAAAGGAATTATTACTCATAAATGGTTTCTCACGCCTATTTGAGATGATATTCTTCGGAGCAATTTCTCTCGCTGCTATCGCTAGTATGAACCGTTTGCAATCATTTGACAGTTCTGATAGAAGCACAAACGCTCTTTACAATAACCGTCGCCAAGCAGATTTCTACATCTTACTATTGACCGCTGCAATGGGAATGGCAATAGTCGCTTTAGCACAGGACTTATTCGTTCTATTCCTCGGTTTGGAGTTAGCAAGTTTCTCATCATATGTTTTAGTTGCATTCCACAAAGAATCAAAGGAAGGTACAGAAGGTGGAATGAAATATTTCATCGTAGGTTCAGTTGCATCTGGTATAGGGCTATATGGCCTTTCAATGCTATATCTGTGGGCCGGTACCCTGCAATTGGGAGAATTATCAGTTGCATTTGATGCCGCAATGGCTCCACAAGGTTCTCCAGCATTACCGCTGATTGCACTTGGGTTTATTCTGGTAGGGTTCGGTTTCAAAGTTAGCGCCGCACCTTTCCACTTTGCTGCACCGGATGCTTATGCAGGAGCAAGTTCACCAGTCGCTGGGATATTGGCAACTGCAAGTAAAGCGATGGGTATTGTCGGTTTGACTCGAATGTTGTTAATCGTTGCAAGCCCAGAGTCCAATGATGGTTCAGCAATATGGCTAGTCGCATTAGGTATTCTTTCAGTTGTTACAATGACTTGGGGCAATATCGCCGCACTAGGTTCTGACAATCCAAAGAGAATGTTAGCATATTCATCAGTTGCTCATGCAGGATACATGCTTGCTGGATTAACTGCGATTGGGGCATGGAATTGGGATCCTAAACTTGCAGGACATGGTGGAGATGCTGCAATTATGGTGATGACAGCGATACTATTCCATTTGGTGGTATTAGTATGTTTCAAGTTAGGGGCTTTCCTTGTTCTTTCAATCCTAGAAAGCGAAGGAGAAGTTTCTAAAATGTCTAGTTTAAGAGGTCTTTCAAAGAGAGAACCGCTACTAGCAGTATCCATGTTTATCTTTATGATAAGCCTTGCAGGTGTCCCTCCAATGTCTGGATTTATGTCCAAATTATTGATGATAATGGGAATCGTAAAGGTCGCAATTGGAAATATGGGAGATGCATTATCTAACGGAGATATTCTCAGTATTGGTGATGCACACTGGGTTTGGTGGTTAGCATTGATCATGGTTCTTAATTCAGCGATTTCAATGTTTTATTATCTACGTGTCATCGTTACAATGTATTTCCACGAACCGGAAGGGGATCGACAAGGGCCACTCCCGAGCGGTTGGCAAGTAAGAACAGCAATATTTGCTTGCGTAATCGCTTCAGTCTTCTTCGGAATAAATGCAGATGGATTAATCGAATTGTGTGAAATGGCGGCAAATAGCTTAAACTATAGTTGGGCAAGTCAATAATTACCCAATAATCACTGTATTGGTATGTGAACCCTTCAAGAAGGGTTGGCCGGTGGAGCAGTTAGGTGCAAGCATATGGGACGTCGTCGTGAAGAGAAAGTAGACGTGGAAGAACTAGCCCGTCTTGAATCTCCTGAGGGAGGAACAGGCGGCAAAATACGTGTTAAGATGCCAAACAAAAAGGTCAACGAAATGTTTGCCTTAGCAGATCAAATTCTCGGAGGCCGTCGTGTTTCAGTATTGTGCGCAGATGGTGAGACTAGAATGGCTCGGATACCAGGTAAAATGCGTCGCCGGCAATGGGTTCGTGAAGGAGACTTGATTATCGTATGGCCTTGGGATTTCCAAGATGCTAAAGCAGATGTCAAGCATAGATATAGCAAGACTCAATCCATGTATCTCTCACGAAAAGGAGTACTTCCTGAATCAGTAGATGTGTTCGGAATGAATACTCGCCAAGATGATGATGATGAATTCGATGACCTATTTGGTAATGCATCAGAAATGGAAGAACTCTCACTGAAAAGTGAGGCTGCGGTAGAAGAAACCGCTGCCGATGAAGCAGAAGATATGTTCGAAGATGATGATGACGATTCAGATGACTTGTTTGCAAGTGATGAAGAAGAATCCACTGTCGAAGAAGCAGAAGTCACAGAAGTCGCGGAAGAATCACCTCAAGAGATTGAAGAAGAACCAGTTGACGATGATGATGACGATGACGATGATATCGACGCATTATTCGCTTGAATAGGCGGCGCTTTGATGATGTATTGCTATGCTAGGCAATCATAGGTGAGGCACAATGAGTTCGGATGACTGGGAAGATTTGACGTCAAACACTCGTCAGCATCGCCATAACCGGAAAAAGAATCGGGACAGTAAGGTCACTGATAGGCAAAAAGAGGAAGAACAGTTTGATGAACGCCAATCAAAGAAATTTCTCAATGATTTGGAGACCAAATCTGGC
This sequence comes from Candidatus Poseidoniaceae archaeon, assembly GCA_028821785.1. Taxonomy (GTDB): domain Archaea; phylum Thermoplasmatota; class Poseidoniia; order Poseidoniales; family Poseidoniaceae; genus MGIIa-L1. The sequence continues at coordinate 42,337 of JAPKFC010000002.1, forward strand.
CGATATGGCTGGATGAAAGAAACCCGTCACAAGAGAATGTTTCGTGATATTGAATCCAAACTTCAAGGCGTTATTGGCAAGGGCAGTTATGATTGGGTAGACCGTCGTGTTTTCGATCAAGTTTTTGACCGATTAACATTGATGTCATTGTATAAATTGATGAAGACTGGAGTAATTGATACCCTTGATTTCCCAATCGCTAGAGGGAAAGAAGCACACGTTTTTCATGCAACTGATGTGGATGGAAAAGTGGTTGCAGTCAAAATATTTCATACCTCAAACGCCGTCTTCAAGAATTTAATACAGTATATCGAAGGCGATAGAAGATTTGGAGGATTACGCCGTCGACATAGAGATTTAGTAGATATCTGGGTAAGAAAGGAACACAGTAATTTGACAAGACTTTCTCGTTGGGGATTGAAAGTTCCAAAACCATTGGGGATCCATAAAAACGTCCTAGTGATGGAGTATTTGGGCGACGAAACATCACCTAGTCTGAAATTAAGAGAAGTAAAAGTAGATTTTCCAGAGCCTGTTTATGATGAATTACTGGAGTTTTTAGCGGTGACATGGCAAAAAGCAAAACTTGCCCACGGTGATTTTTCACCATACAATATCTTGTGGCATGATGGAGGGCCTGTTGTAATAGATGTGGGCCAAGCGGTAATAGAAACTCATCCTAAAGCCCAAGAATTCCTCGTAAGAGATGTCACTAGACTGGTTGAATGGGGTCTGAAGCAGGGACTTGAGGTTGATTTAGCCGGTGCTATGTATGAAGTGTTGAATATGAATCTCGACCATATTAAAAAATCAGAAATAGAATTTGAGGAAGAAGAATAAATTACTCTTCTTCTGAATATGTGATGCTTTCATCATCATCTAATTCCATCATTAACTCAACACCTTCTAAATCTTCAGGGTCAACTTGAGAAGCGCGCATTCTTCTATTGCGCTTATTACTCAAATCCGCAAGACCAGGCACTAGGTTTTCAAACACAGTTTCACCAGACACTTCGCCTTTAATTTCGATACTATCCAAACTACGGCTAGCTAATTTTGACCTACGTCTGTCCTTTTCTAGGAAGTTCAAAACTGTACCATGCTCAGCACCACCGGCAATCATTTCAATCGCAACTCTTGCTGCTGCCAATCCTTCTTCATGACCTACTAAAACAACGGTTGACTTGTAAATAGTGATTTCAGTATTTGTTAATCCTTCAATCAACTTTCTGATTTTCCCTTCGCTTCCGATAATTCTAGCGCGAATTCTCCGTTGTTGATTTGCTCTTTTACCAACGTATCCACGCAATTCAACCAACTCAAAGAAGTGGTCATCTTGGAGTAATCTAATCGCTGCCATAGGCGCCATTCCTCTACCGATTGCTTTGATAACATCTGGTAATTTCATTGCCTTAACCGGATCGTAAGAACCAGGTTCGCCCCAAAGAACCTCTACATCACCTGTCTCGGAATCAATTTTGAACTCCTTACAGCCTGAAGCCTTATGCAATGACCTTGCAGTAACCCCTTTTACTCCAATAAGAACCGCAATACGGCCTTGCGGGACACGAGGAAGAGATTGGCGCATAAGGCGAGGCTACCGCCTCCCTCATTTCAAGCGTTGGTTCTTCTTTGGAGGTATGAAATCGCGATTCCAGCGAATAATAGTGCGATTATTGAGGGTGCGAAAGAAGGCACTAACCCCGCACTTGTTATCGCTGCACCAGTGACTACCATGTGATTGTAATTATTTCCTTCATCATACTCATCGACTACATTGGCATAGTCTATCACTAAGCGCAAATCGTATTGACCTGTTTTTGGAACTGTATAATTCCATATCATAGATTCAGTAGAATCTGAAAGACTTCCTGAGCCAAGAGTTCTTGCTTCCATCACCGTCCATTGTACAGTGGAAGAACGATCGGCTGGTGCAGATTCAAGTCTAACTACTACACTACCACCATAGTCCTGATTACTTTCCAAAACACTGGTTATTGTGACATTTCCAAAACTTTCACCAGGCCTTACCACTAACCTATCCAGATTAGTTTCAGTTTCATTCCAGTACAAGTCTAATCCCGGAAGAATTTGATATGATGCTGGTGCAGTTGTAATAGAGTTGCCAGCAATATCGTAAACCACTGCTTGAAGCATTAGATGTTGACGAGACTTTGTCGCCCAATTAGATAATCCAATAGTGCCATCAAGACCACTGGTACCCAAAGTAATCCACCGTCCAGAAAGGTCGGGTGTTTGCCCAACTCCATTAGAGTCAAATCCATATTGAATATATGAGGCAGTTGTATCAATTCCAGATTGTCCATCAATGGCGCTGAAGGAAACATTGGCACCACCGACTTTACTGGTGGTCAATTCATCAACAGTCCAGCCAATCGCTTCAGGGTCGGTTGCATCGACTCTAATTGTAATCGTATCACTTGGTCCAGTATTTCCTACATTGTCAATTGCTCTAAATGCGATATTATGGATTCCTTCAATCATTGTCAAAGTGGTTGAATCATTGTAAACAGAATTCCAAGTAACGCCAATATCATCAGACCATTCAACATGGCTAACACCACTGCCTTGAGCGTCATCGCTTCCAGAGATTAGACCGGATAGGGTGACAGTAGTACTCTGCTGCCATGAAGAACCATCTCCAATCGATACAGAACCGATACTAGGCCCCGTTCTATCAATTCCGATGAATATTGTAGAGGAGTTTGAAAGTCCGGAATTATCATAGACAGTTAGCCGAGGGTTCGAAGAACCTTCAGACATATTGCCACTAGCCCAATCCCAGCCATAGCTGAGAGTCCCTGGTCCATCTGCAAGCGGAGCACTAGGTCCTGGGGCGTTGGTTAGTGTTGCTCGTTTCAGATCATCATCAATAGCGCCCCAACGAAATGAAATCGCTTCATTGGATTCAATATTGAACCATGCTCTATCGGTAACGGAATCCCCAGTTCCATAATCAGGATTCAAAACTTTGAAAATAGTTATTTCGGGAATGTGATTAGCAATATTGAATTCTCCACTGAGTGCGGTTGTTGTATTTGCTACATCATCATCCCATGCAGTAGCTCTTAGTGTGTAATTGCCATTCGTATACGCAGTCGAATCAAAATGTTTCAACCATGGGGTGCTGGTCAAGTTTGTTACTAGATTCCATGAACCAGAATCTAATATCTCAATTAATATTGAAGAAATATTACCAGTTCCACTCAATGTAAAAGTAAGGGTGTGTAAACCTGTAATGTTGTCATCTACATTTGGTCCATTACTGAATGCAATACTTGTATTAGAGGGTGAATTATTTACTATAATCGCATCTGGTAAAGTGCCAATCTCATCATTAGAATTTAATAATGGAGAGACAAGACTAGCGAGTAGAAAAACAAGTGCGATACTCACTGCCCTCCCCTGCATACTCTAGAGACGTTCGGGCTCAGCCTTCAATGCTACCCCTAGAAATGCTTCTTTTGACGATTAAGTGAAGGTTACAATCTTTACCAACATCATAATTCCATAGCATCGTATGTATTTTGGCGAGCCAAAGAATCTCCAACACTTGGCAACTATAGGCATAGATTTGAGATGGGTTCAAGTGCTACGCAATACCACGCTTAGATACATGGCGAAAGAGTTGAAGTCCATACTGGTCGTAGTATTGTTGGCTCTGACAATAATTCCTCTCTCAGTTTCGGCGGAAACTAGTGGTGGCATTCAGGCCTCACCATCTACTTTGAGTATATTGCCGACCTCTCCCCAAGCCGGTGACTCAATCACTATTTTGCTAACACTTTACAACTCTCAACAATCCGATGCTTTCAATGTAGAATACTCCTTTTTCAAGGATGAAATAAGTTCTGAGAAGAGGATTGTAACGAATACTGTCAATATCCTCGGTGGATCAACTGCTGATGTTAGTGCAACATGGAATTCACTAACTGAAGGAACTCACAAAGTGTGGGTTACATTTTCTCATAACGGTGATACTGAGGCATCATTTTACCTAGAGTTCGTAGTGACGGGGTTACCAAACCTGCAAATTGCTGAAACGGCATTATCTCCTGCAACTGATATTAAATCCGGAGAGACGGTTACAGCATCAACTCGTATTACCAATACTGGTAGCGTTAATGCATCAGCCAGCACTCTTCATTTTTCAACATCCAGCGGTGAACAACAATTTTTGCCAACTCCAGCAATAACCGCAGGTCAATCACAATGGGTTAACACCACATTTATTGCACCACAAAGTGGAACTCATACCATCTATCTCAATCCCGATTATTATGAAGAAATACACGAAGCATCTGAGATAAACAAAATTGTTGAACAATCTTTGTTAGTTGAGACCAGAATGGATGTCTATCATATTGGAGACCTGACGATAAGTGTTGAAGAAGACGATTTAGAAGGCCCATGGACCATTGAAGGAACGCTGGGTAGAACCAATGGAACTGGAACTACTGAAGTCCAACTACGTCTAGAGATTCCAACCGATAATGGTGGATTGCTAATGATGCCTCCATTTACTGTAAATCTCTCAGGCGCAGGATATGCAGAAAAGTCATGGAGTCAAGTACTGACGATTAATGATCTAGCTTCATTGAGCGATGGTCCTCATATTGTGACGGCACAAATAGACCCATTCAATTCAGGTAACTTCGTTCAAGAATCAACAGATAATGATAGAACATCAGGCCAGATATCCATTTATCCAATTCCAGATATTTTTGTCGATGGAGATGCAATACCTTCTTCTTCATCGATTGCTTCAGGTGAAGATGTAACCTGGAGAGTTAGTATTTCCAATGTAGGAGATATCCAAGTGCGAGGAAGAATAGTTTACACTTGGGAAGGCGTCCAAAGTCAATCAGACTGGATCTATATCGATGCAAGTGCAACCCAACCATGGGATATTACATTGACCACATTAATCGGTTCACACTCAGCAGAATTTGAAGCACAATGGGTCCCACATACAACCAGTTGGGATAGTAATCCATTGAATAGTCTGGCTACAGGTAGTATTTCTGTTGAGGCTCCATTGCGGTTGCAATGGGTCTATACATCTATTTCATTGACTGATATAACTGGAAATACCGCCTCACAACCGTTGCAAGGCGGAGATTCATACACATTGTCAATTAATATGACGAGTATTGAAACTGGTAATGTGTCATTCGATTGTAAAGATGGTTCTGGAACTTTGTTAGAGACAATGTTTGTAACTATAGAAGAGAGAGGAGACAGAGCCTCAGTTTCCTGTAACTTCGTCGCTTCATCGCCAATTAGCACACTCCGAATTTCACCATCTGACATCACAGTTACTAGTACGTTTACGCGTGCCTTCCCAACTGTTGCTACCGATGATGGTGCAACAGATGCTGAAACATCCGCTAAGGGTACAATGGTTTTGCTTGGAGGCGGTGTTCTTGGGTTGATCGCATTACTAGTAGTGGCATATATTCTTACCAGAGAAAGAGAAGAAGAAGTGGAAAGAGATATTTTCGATTATTGCCCATCATGTGATGGTGAATTAGAAGGGGTCGAAGACCGCTGTCCACATTGCTCATTCAACCTTAAGAAAGCAAGAAAGCAATTCCATGATTGTCATGAATGTTCAGAATCTATTCCAGATTTGATGGAAGATTGCCCGTATTGTGGTGCTAAGCAAGATGTGTCGTCATTCTTTGAGCAACGTCAAAGAAGAGTTGTAGAGGAGAAAGAACTTATTCCTATTGAGGAAGAGGATGATGAAGATGAAATTGTTACAGGAACAGAAGACTTTGCATCGACAGTTCAAGAATTTGGTTATGATGAAGATGATCTCGGGCAAGAATGGGATAAGAATTTGAAGAGTGCTGAGGAAGAAGTTGAAGCTGCATACGATAGAAAACATGCAGATGAATTAGCGCTTGAAGGCCTCACAGAAGAAGAGATTGAAGAATTGAAGAGCGAGGTTACAACGACACTCACGAGCGCTAAAGATGCCGCAGTTGGTGTCGGAATTGACGAGATGCTCGGAGGTCGTGAACTCCATGCGCACTTGGATGATGGAGAAGATCTATCGGCAAGTGATGCAGGAATTAGAGAGCAAATATTCAATGTTACAGGTGAAGATGGAGTTCTACCAGGAGACAAGTTTGAAGTTGGAATGAGTGCAACCGATAATTCATTAGCAGGAAATGAGGTTAAAGATTCAACAACAGATTTCTCCTTTGAAGAGGATGATGCACCACTTTCAGCATCGACTATGTCCGATGCAGAAGTTGCAACTGCAAGGGAGGCGAAGAAGCCAAAACGCCGCGCCACTAAGCGAAGAGAAGATGCCTCGCAAGTAGCCGAATGTGGAGCATGTGGAGCAGATATTCCAGTTGAAGCCAATGAATGTGGTACTTGCGGTGCAAAGTTCTAATGAACTGGGTATTGATTGAATGAATTGAATGTGCCCGTCGGCTTTCATAGGGTTCGTCATCGCTTTCGCTCGGCCACCATGTGCGTCATCCAGGCGATTTGAACCAATCCACTACTTGCCTTCAAAGTGCCTCAAGCGAGGGAGGTATTGAAAACAAAAGAGGGATTGGCTATATTTGATGCAACAAAGAGTATTGGCAATGCTTGTGGTTTTGACAATGTTGTTGACATCAACTGTTGGTTGCTTGGGTTTGATTCCAGCCCGTGAGGCGGTTGAGGGGTTTAGAGAACCAGCAGAAGATGATTTGACCTATCAAAAGATAGATGTCTCACACACCTATACTTCCCTGGAAATACAGCCCTATACAAACAAATCCATATTTGTTGTAGATCATTCTGTTACTGAAATTTCGATTTATTTCAAGGCATCATTTACATTCTCTGACATATTTCCACAAATTGAAAATAATACGAGATATGTTAGAGCAACATTAACTGATTCTGAAGGAGTAATCCAATGGTCTGTTGATGTCAGTTCAGATTCAGCACCGATTGAAGAAAAACTTGAACCTAATCCTACATTTACCAAGGGTGATTGGGTATTAGATGTTGAAGCGAGAGGCATTGGTGAAGAGACGCTAGGATTAATTCATGATAATTTCAATATTCAATTGACCATTACACAGAGATGCGTCCAATATCCAATGGAAAAATCTTGTTCAGCAGATTGAATCAAGCCAATGCTTCAGAGCATGCATAATTGCGTGAGCAGTTTTTACATTTACCTGGCCTTTCATGGTTTCTTTTGGCATCGTTGTGGACCATCAATCTCTGGACTTCAGCAATAGCATCGAACAACATTTCTTTATTCCCATCATCCCATGAGATTTGATGCAAATCCTCATTTCCATATCTCAGAACCCCATAAGGAGCGGGTCTTTTAGTATTAATTTCTACTAAATGCAAATACGCCAAGACTTGTATCTTGTGAGAGCGGTGAGGGTGTTTTGGGACTCTTCCTGTTTTCTGTTCCACCGGAATAAACTCACCATCTACAATCACTATCTGGTCTGGTCTTCCTCGAAGGCCGGTTATTGGATCTTTCAATAGACTCGAAGAATCTTCATTATCAGAATATGCAATTTCTGTATTTTCTTGCAAACCAACAATTTCCCTTGCGATTTCTAATGCGTTTTCTACGAGCAGGGCTTTTTGCAATTGCCAAGAAGCGATCAGTGTCCAAGCCATTGCCAATATAGCCAACAAGAAACCTGCTTGACTTTTGTTCTCTGCACCTACTAGGGCGATTGAATGCAGAGCCAATGCTATTGCAGACAGAAATAATGAGGCCTCTACTCGACCCGCTTCAAACCATCCACCGATAAAACCTTGAGGCTGTAATACCGATTCAATATGATATGTGTCATCTGCATGAAAATTGCTTTTTGATTTTGCAATAGTATTCGTCCATCCAATCCATTCTCTCCATGGCAGATAAACTGCCACAACTCCAGTAATTAGAAGAGATAATGCCCAGAGTGCCAAATATCTAGCAATCGACAAAGGGGTGTGAATAACATCGTCTATCAATGAAAAAACAATAGCATCTATGATGAAAACTAAGATAACAGCAAACCACCATGACCAGATGACCATAGCCATTCGCAATTTTGCGTGTTTCTCTTGATAGTCTTTCACTTGGCCATGAATTGTGGCGTGTTTTTCGACTCCAGCTGTAATTGCTTCACCTTGGCCACGTTTCCCTTCTCGCGCTAGCGACCAAGAGAGAGGACAATATTCGTGGCGTTCCAAATCGCTGGCACTAACTCTTAACGGTTCACCATTTTGTAATCGCCAAACACCGTCCTCGTGGCGTTCAGCACCACTAAATTGGTCTGATTTAGGAGAATCTTGAGCCATCTTATTTCTCCCCGTAGGCACTGTGGGGGCGGGCTCTTTCTTTTATTCTCCGCCGTCGCGATTATGATGAATTCACTAAATACAGTAATTCTGTAATTACTAGTCAGTGCGAAGCGGTTTAATATGGGGGTTATGTGGGCGGCTTGCTGAGGTTTATCTATGTCCGATGAAGAAGCAACATTACTGATACCGTATGAAGACTATGAGGAGAACGCCGTCAATATCGGTACTCAACAGAAAAGTGCAGATATGAAGCGATTTATTGAACGCGTTCGTGAGGATGGATTATACCTTTTGGATGTCAATATCACCGATGCTCGTATCCGTTCAATCGCTGCCTTCCTTAATAATTTTGAATCCCCTCGTATAATGGTTGTTTCAGCCCGTCAATACGGACAAAGGCCAGCCCGCCTTTTCTCAGAAGCAATCGGTGCAAATTCCGCAGTCGGTCGCTTTATTCCTGGCTCACTTACCAATCCAGTTCTTCGTTCATACGTCGAACCAGATGTTCTTTTCGTAACAGACCCTGCTGCTGACCAACAAGCATTGATCGAAGCGGTTAACTCCGGTCTTCCAATCGTAGGAATCGTGGACGCAAATAATAATCTTCGTAATGTTGACATCGCACTTCCTGCAAATAACAAAGGTCGTCGTTCTCTTGCTCAAATTTACTGGCTACTGGCCCGTGAAGTACTCAAACTTCGTGGAAAAACCACAGATGAAGATTGGGCTAAGGAACAAGAACTTGAAGAGTGGCAATCAACTTTCTGAGCATTCTTGAATGACTCGAAAAGAGTCAACAAACTTGGCATCATCATTATTTGAATGATTTGATTACATTAAAGTTCTAATTCTTTGTAGGATGAAAGAAAATCTGATGTGGCTTGGGCGAATTCTTCCCCACTTACCTTTCCATGCATAATTGACCTTATTTTTTTAGCGCTAGGTAACCCTCTAGTAAAGGAGACTGCATGACCGCGTAGATTTTTTAAATTCAAACCAGTAGTTTCTGCTGCCAATTCGATATACCTGTCCCAACACCATCTTCTAGTCTCAAATTGCTGACCTACTTTTGATAGAGAGTCCCAATTGCCTTCGTAGTTTTCTATCCAAGGTAATTGGTTTGCATCCATCCATCCCAACTCTACTTTCATTTCACCAAAAATGGATGGCCGGCCAATAGCCCCTCTTCCTACCATCAATCCTGCGGCCTGTGTTTGCAATAAGCAGGCGGAAGCAGAAGCTCCGTCGACAATGTCGCCATTTGCAATTACAGGGACTTCAACCGCTTGAACTGCATTTGCAATATAATCCCAATCCGCTTCACCAGAATACCTTTGCTTGAGTGTTCTACCATGAATGCACAATCTTTGAACCCCGACATTCTCTAATTCTTTGCAAATTTCAAGTGCATTATTTTCTCCTTGCCCAGTCCCCAGTCTCATTTTTGCAGTGACGGGGATATCAATTCTATCAACAATTTGAGAGCACATATCAACCAAACTTTCAGGATCTGCCATCAAAGCAGCCCCAGCACAAATCTTGGTTACCTTTGGTGCAGGGCAACCAAAATTCAAATCAATAATATCGGCATTATCGCTAAGCATTTCTGCAGCGCGAGCCATATCTTCAGCAACCCCTCCAAATATTTGAGGAATAAATGGGTCTTCTTCCTCACAGGTTTCCATTCTACTCCAAGACCTTGCCGCTTCACGGGTCAAAGCAGTTGAATTTGTAAATTCGGTTATAGTAAAATCAGCACCACATTCTTTGGCTAATAGGCGAAATGGTAAATCGGTGACTCCAGCCATTGGTGCAAGAAATAGAGGACGAGCCTCACCATCCCATTCACCAGGCTTGGCTGAAATATATTGGCTCATGTTCATCCCTCAGTATTTACGCTCAATTTTGAGCAGATTCAAGAAGTTCTGCAACACGGCGCATGCGTCGTAATACCTTGTCTAATCGTTCGTTTACACGTCGGGTTACATCTTCGGCAGTTTCCCCGCTAAGACGGTGACCTAAAGGCAAACGTCCACCTAACAGGTTAAGCAGTAACATCTGTTGTTTGGAATTTACATCTTTTAATAACGATTCGACATCTCCAACCTTCAATTTCCCTTTCTTTAGTTTTTGAATCAACTTTGATTGTTGAGTTTCATTCAGTATGCGATTAAATCCGCCCTTCTTTAGCATCCAATCTTCTCCACGGCGCTGATATTGAGCCACCATCGCTGACCACAATGAGATTGAAAGACGATCTGTCCTTGCTACACGCTCTACCATTCCTGATGCTCTAAAGCGCTCTAGGATGCGTCCGATACGAGGCTTGGGTCCATCGAGTAATTGCGCTGCTTCATCAAGAGATAACGGTGCATTTCGACTTATTAGAATTTCAAATAATTTACAAGACAAGGAATCGGCTTCGGATTCTTTTCCAGGTCTTTCTCCAAGAAGTCCAAAATCACCAAGCCACTGTGAGAGTAGACTTTCACTGGTTTGTGGAGTAAGTGGCCTATGGTCAACAATTCCAAGGCATAACAACGGAGTATCTTCTTCAGGTAATTCAAGTGCTAAGCGGCAATCAGTACGGGTCCAATTTGTTTGAAGAAGAGACATTCTTTGATCAATAATTATTTTGCATTGAACCGAGAATAATTCAACAGCGTTCGAAATGCTGCCTCCGCGCAGGTAATATCTTCTCCATCCCTTTCCCTCATTGGTGTAGCTAATTATTCCCGCTTCCACTAGGCGAGTCAAATGGTGATTCAGTGATGCAGGGGTCAGTGCGAGTTCATCGGCTAGCATCTGTGCATCCCAGCCTATTTCAGGGGATGCGAGAATATGGTCGCGAAGTAATCTATGAACTGGATTCGCCATGCCATAATCAGCCATTGCATCGCCTTTTTTTCGTACTAAGCAAAGCGTATCTGTAAACCAAGTGACCAAACTATCAACATCTCTGTCACTTGTTGGTAACGCGACTTCTTGTAATCGTACACTGAACATTAATCTCTACCAAAGGGAAGTGGTGGCCAAGAGTCTTTGAAGACTTTGTATCAATTGCTTGTCAAGAAGCGTTTATTGAATAAAGTTAGTCGCGGCGTTGGTCGTCCCAATCATAATCAACAGCCACTGTGCCATGCCAAGTCATATCCATATTGATGTGAGGCATTAATTCAACTCTATCTTCGCGCAGGATACCTCTTCTTCTCAGTACCTTGACGGCAGAATGAATAGTTGCTCTTGAACGGCCGATACGACGCGCTAATTCAGCCTGAGAGCGAGGAATTCCCTCCTTGTCAACATTTTCAAGAATCAATCTTTGTACTAATGACAAACCGATTGGTAGTGCATTTGCTGCAGCTTGATCGCCTATATTCATGCTTCTCAATTCTTCAATCTGACTCGGTGCACCTGCAAAATAACAAGTTCTCCCATTTACTGGCATGACAACCACACTTTTACGCGTTTGTAATACATCAAGGTGATGGCGCAGAGTTCCATTTGCAGCATTCAATACAGTTTGTAATTCACGATAACATAAACCAGGGTTTGTTTCTAATGCAGCGAGAATTCTTTGACGTTGTGGATGATCATGCTGGTGTTTCGATTTACTTGAAACTCCACCGAGAGTAATAGCTCCAATAGCCCCTGCAGCAGCGACCATACCACCTGCTATACCAGCCAAACCTCCAGTTGCACCGAGTAGCCCAGCAGCCAACCAAGGACGCTGACGAACCCACTGCGATAGGAGAGGCATACATCCGGGTTGGACTCTTCCCTTCTTAATCCATTGGAGTGTTGTTCAAACAACAATTCAGTTTTCACTGCGAACAGAATTCTTTTGAATTTTCAAGTGAGCTACTAATGGTGAAAGCAATCTTCCACAGGTACGTCCATGTTCTGATAGAATGTATGAGACACGGATTGGTGGGCCTTCATCAACTTCGCGAATAACCAATCCTTCTTCGACTAGGAAACGCAATTTGTCACTTAATGTTCTAGAAGATATGCCGGATAGCATTCCTTTCATTTCATTGAATCTACGAGGTCCTGCAATGTATAGTGTTGAAAGTATTTCGATTGTCCAACGAGAACCAAATACGTGTAATGCTTCAACTGCTGCTTGAACTTCCCAAGTTGTATCCCAAGGTCCTTTGTTGGAATGATTTGCAAGAATATCTCTAATGTTACTACCGCTTTTTATTGTTTTATCAATATGATTTTGAATAGCCTCAAAGGAGTCCTTTGGTATAGTGAGTGCAGGTTCTGGCATAGTTGTCCCCAAACATCCGGTTAGCCATTACTACTTAATTTCTTTTCTACACCGAGTATGAGAGTAGTTACTGATTGTTGTTGGCGTGATTGATAATTTGAATTACAAATTAAACAAAAGCGAACAAATCCGACTTATCCTTCAAAGAGGGGATGGTGCTACGGGTTGTTATGGTCAAGTCGGTTATACTCGCTCGTGGAGGTGTGCTTGGCCGTAACACAGGCTTAGGTGGAGCACATCACAATTTGTTAGTCGCTCTCAAAAATGGTGACATCCGAGGTTACCAACTGGGTGCTACATGCGAGTATGATTTAGCATTAAAAACAAATCCAGTCAAGCGTTTATTGATGCGCTGGTGGTCACATCCAAGGGTTGTAAAAAGATTCGTAAAATCTTCCACAACTTCTGGCAATTGTGATATTTTACATATTACTGATCAAGAACAGGCTCATTTAGTTCCAAAAAACTGTAAAGTCCCAGTAGTGGTAACAGTTCATGATCTGTTTCATTTATTCCCTAAACAAGTTAAAATCGGTCAAGAGACAATACAAGTGGGCGAGGCAAAGCCACCAAGCTATCGCTCAAGAGATTTGAACAAACTAAAAAGTGGATTGATGAGAGCAGATCTCTTAGTTTGTGATTCAAGAGCGACTTTATCTGATTGCAAAAAATATTTTCCAAATGTCAAAAGTATCTGTATCCCGCTTGGACTTGACATCGATTCCTTTGCAAATTTTGCTCAAACAGATTCACAAGTCATAGGTCCAGCGCAAAATTTGCCCGAAGGTTGTAATCTCCTAATCGTTGGTAGTCATGACCCGAGAAAGAGATTAAAATTCATTTGCGAGGTATTGGGTGGGTTGGACGATTCAATAAAAAATGAAATTCACATTCACCATGTCGGTAATGCTGAATGCCCATATGGTGGCCCATCTACACAGCAACTAGCAAAACAAAACAATGTTCAAAATTGGTATGGTGTTGGAACTAATCTCAGTCATCAAGAACTGATGTGGATGCGAATCAAATCAGATGCACTATTATTTCCTTCAGGTAGTGAGGGATTTGGCTATCCTCCTCTAGAATCAATGGCCTGTGGAACAAAAGTTCTTTGTTCAAATCTTGCTAGCCATAATGAACTGATGCCCGATAATTCTTGTATTGAGGCAGATGATATCGCTGCATGGAGAAAGGCTATTGTTGAAATTCATTCACAATGGAAGCAATCCGACGGACCGATTGCAGCAGATCAAGAATTGATTAAACATTCACGTAATTTCAGCATGAGTACCTTCAATGAAAGAATGGCTGAAGCCTATTCGATGATGGAATGACAACAACTGGCTTGGAATAATTAGAGCGATTTGTTCTTGAACAGGTGGTTAGTGGGCGGTAATATGCAACCTATTCAGAGTGTGGCAATTGTCGGTGCAGGAAACATGGGGTCTGGGATTGCGCAAAAAACAGCGCAAGAAGAATTCGATGTTCAAATGGTAGACAGAGAGCAACAATGGGTTGACAGAGGACAAGACATTATCGCAACTTTTCTTGATGAGGCCGTAGAACGCCGAATCTTTAGAGAAGCACAGGTTGAAGCGATAAAAGGTAGAATCACTGGTGTTGTCGGTGTTGAAAATACCGCAACTGATACCGATTTGGTAATAGAAGCAGTGTTCGAAGATTTTGATGTTAAAACTGCGGTTTTTGAAACATTGAATTCTGCCTGTGGCGACAATACAATATTCGCATCCAATACTTCTTCATTATCGGTAAATGAGTTGGCAAAATCATCTGGAAGAGCGGATAAATTCGTAGGACTCCACTTCTTTTTCCATCCTGCAAAAAATCGTCTAATAGAAGTAATTCCTGCAAAATCATCATCTGCTCAAACCATTGAAAAAGTTGTTCAATATTGTAAGATGTTAGGCAAGGTTGTCATCGTCTGTGCAGACCGTCCCGGCTTCGTCGTCAACCGTTTCTTTGTACCATGGCTAAATGAGGCTTGTTTGCTATTAGAGGAAGGGATTGCGTCTTCAGCCCAAATCGATGCGATTTCCCGTAAAGCATTCTCGATTGGATTAGGTCCATTTGGATTAATGAATTTAACAGGTCCACCGATCGCATTACATTCAACAGATTATTTGTCTCAACAATTGAAAACTCCTCGTTATCATGGTGCTCAAAATCTAAGAGATTTGGTAGCAGAAAATAAAATGTGGGAGATTTCTCAAGATGAACAATACGATGAGTCTCAATACAAAATAATTTCAGAGCGATTGCTCGGAGTTGTTTTCGGAGTGGCTGCGCAAATAGTTGACGAGGAAATCTGCACCATGGAAGACGTTGACCGCGGTGCAAAAGTAGGGCTTCGTTGGGCTCGTGGCCCATTTGAATTAATGAATAAGGTCGGTCTAGAAAATGCTCACAGAATGGCCAACCAGTATGCAGAATTGGCTAACGGTGGTTGGGAAGTACCAGAAAACCTTAGCAACCAAGGAAATGCAGATTGGCATTTCAAGGTTGTAGATACTTCAATCGACAATGGTATTGCTACGATTACGATTAATCGCCCTGAAGCAATGAATGCTCTTAATGAGACGGTAATGGCTCAATTGGGCAGTGCATTGGATGATGTAAATTCAGATGCATCTGTGTCAACCATAGTGCTAGATGGCGCTGGTAAGGCCTTTGTTGCAGGAGCAGATGTCAAGTTCTTCGTTGACAAAATCCGTGCTGATTCAATCAGTGATATTTACGACTTCACAGCATTCGGGCATCAAGTTCTAGACAAATTGGAATCTTCTTCAAAGACGACGATTGCATTGACTACAGGGTTAGCTCTTGGCGGTGGCTTAGAACTTGCACTCGCTTGTGATTATCGAGTTGGTACTCGCAGAACACAGTTTAGATTCCCTGAGACTTCAATCGGAATCTATCCTGGCTTAGGTGGTTCTCAAAGGCCAGCAAGAATTTGTGGTATTCCTATTGCTAGGTGGGCTGTTTTGGCAGGAAATTTCATGGATGCAAAAACAGCTAGTGATTTGGGAATGATCACCCATTTGGTTGATGTTGCAGCAGTGGACGATACTGTATTACAGATTTCAAATCAAGGAAAACCAGCCAATAAGTATCCTGGAAAAGCAGCAAATCTTCAATCACCAGTTGTTCAATTCGCTAATAATTTCTTTGCAGATGCCAATATGTCGGACATAATGAAAGGAGTCTGCCCTCAAGGTTTTGATGTTGAAGACAAATTGGTTGCTCGTCAAATGAAGAGTTTGAAATTCACAGCTCCAATCGCTTTAGCAAAAGCCAGCGAATTGATAGATGCGACTTCTTCAACTGATCTTTCAGCAGGGCTTGCTCTAGAATTAGCAGGGCTCAACGACATATTTTCAACTGCGGATTCATTAGAAGGTTTGAGTGCTCTTATAGAAGGAAGAAGACCTACTTATTCAAACCAATAATCCATTGATTAAGTAAACTCAAACCCACTTGCCTTGAACTGCAAGCATTCCAGTGATAAGAGCATGAACATCAATTTCTTCACCACTTTCACTGGCAAATCTGAGTCTATTTTTGATCGCATCAATCAGTTGCTCGTCAACTTCTTCATCACTAATGAAGCGAATGAATTCTTCAATAGTCTTGCCTCTGCCTAATGCAATTGCTAAACGTGCTTTTTGCTCTTCGTCTTCATCTTTAGGGTTTCTAACACTCATACAATCACTTCACTGTTCTCTATTATTTGTTGATACCATTCATCCCATGGAGTGACTGGTTCATCACTCCAACTTGACAAAGGTCCACTTGCATTAATTGTACTAGAGGCGTCATAATCTTTATTGAAAGCGAGATTGATTGCGACCTTTGGACCTGGTGCGCCAAGTACGATTGCTTGACGAAGGATTCCACTTCCAATCGCTAAACTATTGGTGTCGGTAGCACTCCAGTATGCAGCAAACCCTGGGTGAGTATGAACCCATGTTTTGAAGGGCATTCTAGCACCAACTGGAGGTTTTAATGGTACTCTGCCAGAAGTTCCCCAGTCAATGAATACCTCATCATCTGCATCGATAAGAACTGATGTCTCAAGACCTGCTAACAATGATATTGCATAAACAGCATCCCATCTTCCAGCCAAAGCACTATCGCTTTGGAAATCGAGCAAAAGGGGTGAATTAACTTGCTTATTTTCAGCAAGATCACAGATATGTTCCCATGTTTCCCTATTTTCACACAATTGTTCAATTCCTGGAATATAAATCATTCATTCACCTCCGGAAAGTGCATTTGACCATAGGTTATGCTGGCCATACTCTGTACTGGTGTAGGTTTGCCACGTAATTGCTGTAGAGCCCACTGTGCACCGAAAGCAGCAGCGTTGAGGAAGCCGAATTCTAGATTCCCAGATTCAAGAGCACCCTCATGTTGGCATGATTTAGCAGGATGATCTGGAGTCATAGCTTCAACCAATGCATTTTGACTATCGCTTGTCATTACTAGGTGACCATCTCCACCACAGCGTAAATCAGCCCAAGGAACTTGTAACTGGTGAATTAGACGTCTTGGTTCAGGTCTATCGACGCAAACTATGACTAAATCAGCATCCTTTAGTTGCTCTGAGTAGCGCAAGTCCTCTGCGATTGCTCTAACGGTTACACTTGATTCGCCGTTAGTAATATGGCGTTGAGCTAAAGCGTCAACCTTTGCTTCACCAATATCGTTACTGGTAAATCGTTGATGTCCTAAATTGGTTGCTTCAACCAAGTCTCCATCCATGATTATTATTTGACAATTAATTCCTATTCTTCTCAGTGCAGGGGTCAAGACATCAACAAGTGTAGAACCTATTCCTCCAGCACCGATAATCAGTAGTGTTTTGCTATCCGCAATTTCCTTCATACAATAATAATTGATTGAGGACATATAAAGAATTGAACAAGATAGCAATGTCTCGGTTACTGAGCACTCTTGATACATTCTAGGAGCAAGTTTTCAAGCGCACTCATTTGAACATCGATTGTAAAATTTTCTTCAACATATTTGCGTCCACTTTCAGCCCATAATTTGCGAGTATCTTCATCTTGGGATAAGCGATAAGCCTCCTCCCACAATTCATAATCTTCTCGTGAAATTAACATTCCACAATCAGCATTCTTCATCGTGTAATGGAATCCACCTTCATCGACCATCAATGCTGGAACTCCAATTGCCATCGCCTCTAATGGAGTCAATCCGAACGGTTCGCCATGTGCGTGGCTAACCATGGCCACAGAGCCTCTAATCACGGCTCTAAGCGCTGACTGACTTAGTCTTGGCATACAATAAACATCAACGCCCAAGGAACTTCCATGAGCCAGTATTTTTTCTTTATCACCCTTTTCTCCACCACCGATTTGAAGCAATGAAAGTCCAGTTCCTTGCAAGGATTGAACCGTCTCCCATGCACCCTTTACAAAGGATAATTTACCAATAGTTACAACATATTGATCCGGTAATTTCTTTGCTTTAGATAGATTCTTTTCCGCCCTAATAAGCGCTTGTTGAATTTCATCAGCAGCATCATTCTCTTCAGAGTCTGCAAGTTGTGGCCATAAATCCCAATCCAAAACATGCATTAAATGCGTGGCTTCAAGCAATTGACCTTTGCTATTGCGGCGTGGAGCAGAACCATTACTCTTATTTTCATCACAAGCTAAATCGTAAATCTCTCTCAATTGCTTTTGAATCCACATTGAATTTCCAGAAATAGCCGAACCCTTCATCGCAGTTAAGCGGCGAACTAGTTTTTGGTCAACTCTACGTTGATTCGCAAAAATCATATTGGTTAGCCACAACGGTCTTTTTAATTTACCATCCAAGTGTCGATGAAGAACATCTTCATACAACCAGCGCGGTGGTTCAAGACAATGATAGTGCAATCCTTTACCAGTGAGAGTTTTATCCGAAACAGAATTTAGGATTTCTAATGTTCCGCGGCAAACTGAAAAGTGTATGGCATCATATTGTGACCAATCAATTTTCATATTTTTCCATTGTTTAGTGGCTGCAGAGCTTTGTCCTGCAGTAATTTCAGTGATTGCACCTTGAGGCCAGGAGAAAGGCTTCTTTGGTTGTATGATTTCAATATCACAATCACCTAACAATTCCTTTGCTTGTTGTGGAAATTGAAGGGTTGCGAGACTGACTTGCCATCTATTGGAGGCATGACGAAGTAATTGCAATAATTCTCGTTCAGCCCCGCCCAGAGTATTGAAAGAACCTCTTACAATCAAAACGCGCAAAGGAGAATCAGCAACATCAGTCTCCTCAGCCATACTGTGCTGTCATGACTTACAACCTTAATTTGAACCCATAAAAGGGTAAATTTATGCCATATCTTCAATAACTTTTACGCGGCGATTTGAAAAGAGATAAGCCACAGGGCAAAACATGACCGGCAAGACAGCGATGATTACTGGTGTAACTGGGCAAGATGGTTCTTACCTAGCAGAGTTGCTATTGGAAAAGGGATACAATGTCTATGGATTCGTCCGCAGAGTTTCCCAACCAACTGTAGGACGCAACCTCATCAACCATCTGATGAGCAATGAAAAATTTCACTTAATCAATGGAGATTTGACTGATCAAAGTTCTATTGACAATGCGGTAACCGCTTGTCAACCGGACGAGTTCTACAATCTTGGTGCTATGTCATTCGTTCCTGAATCATGGCGCTCACCGATGATGACCGCTGATATTACCGGTCTTGGCGCTCTACGATGTTTGGAAGCGATTCGTAAGAACGCACCAGATTGCCGATATTACCAAGCTGGTTCAAGTGAACAATTCGGTAAAGTGCATGAAGTTCCTCAAACTGAAGAAACCCCATTCCACCCACGTTCACCATATGGTTGTGCTAAGGTATTTGCCTTTGAAATCACTCGAAACTACCGTGAATCATACGATATGTTTGCTTGTACTGGAATTCTCTTCAACCACGAAAGCCCACGCCGTGGACTAGAATTCGTAACCCGTAAGGTGACAATGACCGCAGCCCGTATCGCCCATGGATTTGATGAAAATCTATGGATTGGTAATGTTGAAGCAAAGCGCGATTGGGGATTTGCTGGAGATTATGTCGAGATGCAATGGAGAATGTTACAACAAGATGTGCCATTTGATTACGTTGTTGCAACCGGAAGAACTCACAGTGTCAAGGATATGATCAACCTTGCATTCTCTCACGTTGGAATGATTTTGACTTGGTCAGGAGAAGGCGTTGATGTCATCGCTACAGACCAAAACAATGTAGTTCGTGTTAGAACTAATCCGAAGTTCTTCCGCCCTGCTGAAGTTGATTTACTGATTGGTGACCCTGAACTATCGCGCAAGGAATTGGGTTGGGTTCCTAAGACCTCATTTGAGGAATTGGTCGCTATGATGGTCGATTCTGATATGACAATTGTAGAAGAAGCGGTCAAGGGTGGTTATGCACCACCGATCCCACCAGAGTGAGATTATCGGAGTGAGTTATAGTGGCAACAGAGCAGTTGCCAATTTTGTATTCTTTTAGGCGTTGTCCTTATGCGATGAGAGCCCGTATGGCAATTGTTAGACAAGGCTTCAAAGTTGAGCATAGAGAAGTAATTCTTCGCGACAGACCTGAACATATGATGCAAATTTCCCCAAAAGGTACAGTGCCTATTTTGTTATTGCCGGATGGAACAATCATTGAGGAAAGTCTTGAGATTATGCAACATGTTCGCGATTGGCAATTAAGTGAAGAAGAATCAATTTGGATTGAAAGAAATGATTTTGAATTCAAGCACCACTTGGACCGTTACAAATATCCTAATCGCTATGATGATATTGATGTCATAGAGCAAAGAAATGCAGCAGTAACCTATCTTGACGATTTAGATGCAAATCTTCAGGAACTTGAACAAAATGCAAATTTAAACGATTCATTATTCCCATTTGTACGTCAATTTGCTAACCATGATAGAGAATGGTTTGATATTCAACCTTGGACAAATATTCATAGTTGGTTAGCTAAGAACCTTGCTAGCGAAGAGTTCAAAATTTGTATGAACAAAAACAAGCAATGGTTTGAGGGAGATTCCCCAATTGAATTCCCTGCGCAATAATCAGTTGATAACCGTCAAATGCTTGACAGATGGTGCAATCCCCAAATCATCCGGGAAGAACTTGGTCGCTACAGGAATTTGCATTGGTGACATTTCAGTGCCAACCAAAGCAACTCGACTAGGTTTTGAATCGGAGAGAACCTTTCTTCCTGTCAATGGGGCGATTTTATTGCTGAAATTCATGATGTCTTCATGGCTTGGCATATTCTCAGCGGCCAAGTTCTCTCTACTATGTCCAACGTAGACATAGCCCTTGTTTTCAATGAAATCTGGGTCGGCCCGCAAATCTAATTTTGCAAACTCTTCAATATTTTTATCAGACATGTTGATTCCTTTCATCAATGTATGACGGCAAACGATTCTAGTATCTAATGACGGCAATAGGTCGATGGTTTCCTCGAATTTATCCCATGCATTTGTATTCCATTTTGGCTTACATACAGCATCAAAAATTTCCTTATTTGGAGCATCTACTGAAACATATAGCTGAGTCGGTAAAACGTCGAGATTTTCGATCACTTTAGGTAGGGTTCCATTGGTCACCAACATCGTTGTCATTCCGTGCTCGTGACATAATTCCATATATTCACTTAGACGCGTGTATAGAGTAGGTTCTCCATTTAGAGAGATAGCAACGTGCTTTGGATTTTGAGCAGATAACCATCTTTCCTTTGGAACCTTATCATTCCCCTTGAATCCAGACAATAATCGTCGTTGTGCACGTACTGATTCATACAGCATGTCAAGTGGGTCCTGGTCAGATAGTTCTAGCGAATCCATATGAGGTTCTCTCCAGCAGTAAGTGCAAGCGAGATTACATTGGTCTACCACCGGTGACATTTGCATGCAACTGTGGCTTGCTACACCGTAAAATTTGCCTTTGTAGCATTGACGGTCTCTAAGTAGTGACTCTTTGGTCCAGTGGCATATTTTGACACCACCATGCTCTCCAACAATGTGGTAACGTTGTTTCTGTAACTTTGCTTTGAGTGCTAAATCCATCGGTTTCACTTCCTCAGCCGAATTTCCACTGTCGAGAAGCAAATGCGACTCTGTTAGGAACTGGCTCGGATAACCGATGCTAATACTAACCCCGTTTCAACTTCGCGATTAGTGCAAATGTCACAATCACTTATTTATCATCGGTAAAAACGCATTTGCAGCCTTTTCAGCGGCATTTGCAACATCGTCTAAGCGCTGTAGGATTCTGTACATATGCATAGCCGCTAATGGCTTATCATCACCTTCAGAGAATACATAGGCAGCAGCAATACTCTCGCGTTCATCAGCACCATGTTCAAGAAGATTAACCTGCATAATTAAATCATTGAGAACAACCTTTTGCTTCGGAGCAAACCCAGATTGAGTCAAGAAATTTAGTTGGTCCACAGTTTCAGAATACTTCTGAACTGTCAAGTGGACTGCTTCTGCCATCGCCTTCAAATTCTCTCTTGCTTTGTCATCGACCATCAATTCTCTAAATGAAATCTGTTCAGCAACATTTTGAGCATAATCAGCAATTCTATCTTGGCGTGAAAGCATATGCAAGAATGTATCTCGTCCGATTGCAACCCTTACCCCTGTGCCTACGCGATTACGCAGATCTGTTTTGATATTATCAGCGTCTAATTCGGCAGCAATTGTTGCAGTAATGTGCTTGCTAGCATCCTTTCCTTGAGATGCAACAGTAACGGCGGTTAGCATATGCTCAACAGTCTTCTCAACAGCCTTTGCATGCTCATAGAACATATCAAACGGTGTTGAATCAAGGGTTTCATAAGGTGTTCCGGTTAAGACATCCTTACTCTCCTGTTCTTTGTCAGGACGCATTACAATGGCTAGAGTTATTGCGATTGCAGACAATGTCACTATTGCAACATTGATTGGGCTACCAGCGAATAGGATTACGAAAAGAACAGCACCAGCAGCAGAGATTGGTAGACTTGCTACCCAACTAGCAGCAATCTTTCCAAATACTCTGAAATCGACAGCACCTGCACCACCTGCAAGTCCAACTCCAACCACAGCACCGACTAAAGTGTGGGTTGTTGAAATCGGAACAGCCAGGAATGGCATTGAGAAAATTAGCACTGTTGTTGCAGCACCAAATTCAGCAGCAAAACCCCTTGAAGGAGTAATATGAGTAATTTTCTTGCCGATAGTATCCATTACTTTGTAGCCCCATGTTGCCACACCGACTGTGATTCCAATACCACCTATTAGCAAAAGGAATAGAGGTACTCCAACGTCTCCATCGGACAATATGCCTGTTGAAGAAGTTGCAATATCATAAATCGCTGCCATCGGTCCAATTGCATTCGCAACATCATTTGCACCGTGTGCGAATGCAACATAACATGCAGTGATTATCTGTAGCCAAATGAAGACGCGTTCAACCCCCTCCATTCCTTCTTCTTTGAATTGATAACGCCTTAGTACACCCCAGAGGATGAAACTTGCTAACATTCCGATCGCCAGAGCAACTGCTAGACTGTTAATTGGAATCCATGCTCCATCTGCGAATGGATTGAAAGTGGTACCTTCCTTTGCTGGTAACCAAGTCTCTTTGTTAATGTAGCCAGCATTGTCAAGGTTTGAATAAAATCCTTTCAGTGCTTTGAATTGGAATGCGAGGCCCAAAACAAAAAATGTAGGTAAAGCAAGAATTGGTGCTAACTTTTTGGTTTGTGAAAATGGGTCTTCACTATTGAAGATTAGTCGCTTGATTACAAAGAATGAAACGAAAGCAAGAATTCCTCCCAATAATGGTGAAGCAACCCAACTCAATACAATTTCTATTACCTTATCCCAGTTTACAGAAGAAGGTTGGATGTATAATCCCATTCCGATTACGCCACCTACAATACTGTGTGTGGTTGAAACAGGCATACCAAATCTTGTTGCGATTGTTAGCCAAATAGCAGCAGCTAATAACGCAGCCATAAATCCATACATCAATTTCTGGCTCAACTCCTCTGTAAAACCAGCGTCACCAAAATCAAGAACTCCCTTTCTGATCGTTTCAGTTACGTGACTTCCAAAGAAAACGGCACCAGTGAATTCGAATACTGCGGCAACGATAATCGCACGACGCAGAGTCAATGCGCCCGAACCAACCGAAGTTCCCATTGCATTTGCGACATCGTTTGCACCGATGTTCCAGGCCATATACGCACAGACCACAAAAGCAGTTCCGAGTAGTATGGTGGTTGGTTCCATGTGTCACTCTAGTTGCTATCGGTATATATTGAACAGTATAGGTAATCTATATAGGTCAATATATATTGGTAAGTTTATGGCTGAAGGTGCAGGTGGTTATGAGGTTCGCAAAGTACAACTCACGGGCGGGGCAACTTATACCATCAGCCTTCCAAAAGCATGGGTTGTTGAGAACGCTGTCAATGCCAAAGATTCCCTTAGAATAGATTGGAGGCCGAGTGGTGCTTTGAGAATCACTCCCCTCGACATGGCTGAAAACAAGTATCAGAGAGTGGTATTGAGTTGTAAAGAAATCCACATTGGAAGTTTACACGATCATTTAATGGGCGCATATATCTCGGGGGCTGATGAAATAATCATTACCGCCTTTCAAAATAATGACAAAAAGCACCAGGCCGAAATACGACGCTTTTTGAAAAACACACGAGGCTTTGAGATAATAGACGAAGAAGACGGTACAATGCGAATGGTTTGTTTAATGAATAGTGGAGAAATGCCATTGTATGCAAGTTTGAATAGAATGTATTCACAACTGGTTTCATTGATGAGAGATATCCTGGCGGTTTTCGATGGAGAGGATCTCGAACTGATTGAAGATGTAGCAGAACGTGAAGCTGATGTTGATGCAATGTTATATCTGGTCGAGCGGCAAGTAAGAGTTGCATTAGATTCACATTTGGTCGCCTCGTCATTGAAAGTTAGCAGGCATCAAGCACTTGAGTACTCCAATTTGGCCAAAAGCCTTGAGCGAATGATGGACCATGCATTTCAGATCGGTAACTACCTTTTAGAATTCGAAATGCCAAAACTATCATTGGAATCAACTCCTCTAAGTGCAATCCCTCGATGGCTAGATGCTTTGAAGGAATTGATGATAAATATCCGAACCCGAGAATCTCCTCGCATAGAAGCAGCTCGTAACGAATTAAAACAATCACAGAAAGTACTTGAATCACATGAGGAGATATTGATGAAAAGTAACAAAAAGGCCGGTACTATTTTGTTTGAATTTAAGTTATCTGAATCACTTAGGCGCCAATGTGCTTATGCGAGCGATTTTGGAGAGATTCTACTCAATTTGAAAGTTAATGATGAAATGTCATACCGTAGAACAAATGAAGAATAGGTGTTGTAAAAATACTTACTTTAATATTTACACCTGCGTGTTACTAACTTTACCACCTCCTAATATAGGGGTCGCTTTACAATTAACACTACAGGGATGTTTAAGACAAACCCGGAGAGATTGAAATGGATATTGAACTAGAAACATATGTTGAGCAAGTAATGAATGCGCAGAAAGTGACAAACGGGATTAAGTTCCTTTCCTGGCTTGATTTTTTCAAAAGAAATCAGAGTTAGAGCCTTCACCTGCCCTTCGATTAAGGGACAGAGTTGGTTCATTTTTTGAATACACAATCTGTGTACTCCTTGATATATCAGTGGCAATGCGATATATTTTAGTGGGTGCTAATCATTGGTCTGTGGCAAATTTTTGACACGAACATAAGCAGTGATTTATTAACCCCTCAACTAAGGATTATTGGTTACTGTGCTTGTTGTTGAGGAGTTGAAGAAAGGATTCGGTTCCGGTAGCAGCCGTTTAGAGGTTCTAAAGGGCATAGACATGAAGCTTGAGTTAGGAGAATTAGTTGCTTTGATGGGTCCTTCTGGATGTGGAAAATCTACTCTTCTCAACATCATTGGTGGATTATTGCCTGCCGATAGTGGAAATATTAATTTAAACGAAAAATCCTATGGTTTGAAAAATCCTTCAAGCGTTGTTGATATTCGGCGAGAATCTGTAGGTTGGATCTTCCAAGATTTCCATTTGCTAGAGAATCTTACAGCAATCGACAATGTTGCAATGGCACTTGAATTATCGGGTATGTCTTCAAAAGATGCTGAAGATGCAGCACGTATTGCACTTATCAAAGTCGGTCTTGAAGATAGGATGACACATATTCCAGACCAGTTATCAGGTGGGCAACAGCAACGTGTTGCTATCGCTCGGGCAATCGCAGGCAATCGCCCGCTCCTTCTTGCCGATGAACCTACAGGAAATCTAGATATTGCAAGTGGTAAAGAAGTATTACAATTATTCAAAGAGCTCTGTCATGATGAGGATAATCCAATTTCTATACTGATGGTGACTCACGATCCAGACTTAGCATCTAATGCTGATAGAATGTTATTATTGACTGATGGAGTGACCAAAGCCTCCGATATTCGTTCTGCTTGGGGAATTGGGGGTGAAGAGGAATGAGTCAAAAAAAGGAATTGGAAGAATTGAAGCCAAGTGACTTCGCTGATTCCCTAAACTTCCCTATGCGAATGATGCGTAAGGTGACTGAAACACCGAGCAAACTACGTCTTGCAGGATTGAGTGCATGGCGAGGTAAAGAACGAGGGCTGGCAGTTCTCGCCGGTGTCTTCCTAGCCTCACTGGTAATTACTACAGTTCTTTCATATGGAGTTGGTTTGTCACAATTATTCTTTGAAGAATCTCTCATGGGGGAGCCTTTTGACGGAAAAATAGAATTCGCTAGAACTCCCGCTGAAGGCTCTTTTGGGTGGTCCAATAACACTACAACTATGACCGATGTTTGTGATGAGTTGATGGATGAATTCAACGAATTTACAGATTGTACGCTTGTATTAGGGCGCCAAGGAATACATAGTGGTGGGTTCTTCAATCAAGAATTCGTTATTGCCCAGCCACTAGAAATGGATTCAATTGTTGACGATTCAAATCCTTTCTGGAATAATGTTACTTTTGCTTATCCAGAATTGGCTGATGGAGGTCCTCCAATCTCGAGTATGCGCTCAGTTCGTTTCCTCGGGCCAGAGGCATTCGATGGTGAATTTGCCGATCGTTTAAGTGAAAATATTATCACAGGAATGGGTGAATGGCCAACTCCCGAAAACATGAGTGCACAACGCGGAGTAATACTCCCATCAACGATTGCATCCCAAGCAAAAGCAAATGTTGGAGATGTTCTTGAATCATTTACTTTCCTTTACGTTGTCGATGAATCTACATTGTTTGAAGGCAGTGTGACCAACGAGAATTGTGACGGTATCGTAACTCCAGAAACAAATGAAATGATATATTGTCGTATGCCAATGACGGTCACTAACTTGACGGTTGTCGGAGTTTATGAGCCATGGGATTTAGGCAACCCGACCCTTGCACCAAATCCAATTTTTACTACTTGGGAAGTACTAGATGAATCACAGCGTGGTAATCTAATAGATAACGATCACATGTATCTTGGAGTAACAATTGACCGTGGCGAATTACCTACTTCATCAACAGATGCTGCTGCTGAATGGCTAGAAGTACTTGGTTCGGAAGTTCAATCTGGAAATTATACAGATGACGGCATCAAATTATACTATACTGATATCGTCGGTGGAACCATAATTTTCCTCAATATTTTCCTTGGCTTAATTCAAATATTTGATTATATAATTATGATTCCAATTGTAATACTTTCTCTTTCGGTTTTGATTTATGGTCTTGTATTATCACTTGAGCAACGGAGAAGAGAAGTCAGTATTCATCGCGTTATAGGTGCTGATAGTACAAGTTTGCAAAGTATGGTTTTACTAGAATTATTTGTCATGTCTTCAGTAGCATGGCTCGCGGGGTATCTCCTAGCATTATTCGCAGTACCAATCGTACTTTCGTCAGTCGGTTTCATGGAATTTAGGATGGGTGATTTTGATGTTAATCCGACTTTAACTATCACATCAACTCTCTTGACAGCTGTAACAACTCTAGGGCTCGCCCTATTGTTCGGTAGAAGTAAGGCTCGTGATTTCATTGGTCTTGAAATTGAAGAAGGAGTACGAAAAACAACAACCAAGTCAGAACCAAAAGTTTGGCTACATTGGCTTGCTTTCTCGTTTGGAATGTTGGCAGTAGTAGATACATGGCTAGAGATGGAAGGTAGCGAAGATGGAATTATTTCTAACTTCTTTGTCGAAGGATTAATCGGGATCTTCGGTCCATTCGCACTTTGGATTGGCGGTGCACTTCTACTCGGTAGAATTGGTGCTAAAGGACCACAAATCATGCAAGTGATATTTGGTCGCACCGCTTTGCTAAAGGATGTAAAGCGTGGCCTAAAGGGTTCAGGTTCAACCGAATCAGTAAATCGCCTTGCAGTAATTATGTTGTTGACTCTTTCAATTGTGACTCTTGCGGCTGTGCAAGGATATACGGGAACTCTTGTGGATGAGAAAACGGTTGACGCATCGGTTGGTTCTGACTTACAAATTACACTTGAACAAAATTATAATGAGAGCCAATTGCTTTCTCTATTATCTGAATATTTAGATGATGATGTCACACCAATTGCTACTACCAATCCGAGTATTCTTCTCGCAGCATCATCCGGAGGCGATAAATTACAGGTTTGGGTAGTACTCGATGACAATGAAGATGTCTTGCGCTGGAGTGAACAATCGCTTCCAGGTGAAAATGTAGCAGCATCAATGGCTGCATATAGAAACGGTGGTTTTTCTGCTGGAGAAGATGCAGCGTATTCATTGGATGTCGCAGGTTCTAACCGTGGTGGTGATGAAAACAAACTTGATGATATTCTGCTCAAACCTTCGGATAAGAAAAGTGAAAATATATCTTTCACATGGGAAGAACTTACTCTCAATTTCTCAACTGGTGGAACCGATCAACCAGATCCGATGGCTTTGTGGAATGCATATTCTAATTTGATGGAGGGAGATTGGTCTGGATTGAATCTTTCAGGACAAGATTTGAGTGGTCGAGATTTCGGTCCTGTCGACCTATCAGGTACTGATTTATCTAATTCTAACCTTGTAGGGGCAAATCTAAGTCAGGCTCTAATGGTAAATACTAATCTTGAGGGGGCAGACCTTTCAGGTGCAGATTTGACTGACACAATTATTGTCAATTTCGGTGGCGGTTCTATTCAAGGTGCCAATTTAACGGGTGCTGACTTAACTGGGCTGTTCGGCTCCGTTGATTTGGACTCTTCAATACTTGGAAACGCAACATGCCCTGATGGAACATCGGCTGAACAGACAAGTTGTGCATCTGGAGTTTCACAAATACCTCCTGCACTCGCAGCACCGTTATTCTTTGAAGACTCAGTGGTGCAAATCATAATTATTCCTCACATGGAAAATATGTATTACATGGGTGTCCATGAATATATTCCGGGAGTCAATCCAGCGACAATGAGTAATTCTCTAATCATCGGCGAATCTTCTTGGCAATCCTTTGTCGGTGCTGAAGCAGTTGATAATTACAATTCAACTACATGGATTGTCAAAGTCGATGGCGTATCGGGAGATTCATTAGAGGCGCTTGCTTCAACACTTTCAGCTGATTCAAGAGTCGCGAGCGTAGTTGATTGGTCTAGTGCACATAAGGACATAGAGAGAAATGGTGGACTTATCTTTGGAACACCTGGTCTTCTTTCATTACAATTCGTTGTTGCCAGTATTGCTGCGGTTGCATCCAGTTTCGTATTTTTATCATTGGTATTGAGTCAACGTCAAAAGGAACTAGCAGTACTTCAAGCGATTGGAGCATCTCCAAACCAAATCATTAGACTGGTATTATTTGAGATACTTTCCATCGTCATGGTTTCTATGGCATTAGGAATCGTTCTTGGAATAGGCGTTGCACTTTCATTCAACGGGTTCTTTGACGTATTCGGATTCATATTCCAGATATTTGGAGGTTCTTCAACAACGATACAACGAACGTTGGTCTATCCTTGGTATCAGTTGCTTCTAGTTTCATTATCTGTATTCGCTGCAGTTGTAGTCTCATTATTAGTTACAACACGCAGAGCCTTGAAATCTGACTTAGCCAGTGTGCTGAAGGGGGAGTGAAAATGAAAGATAGTATTTTACAAGCATCCGGACTTTATCATGTCTATGAGTCAAATGCTGAAGATGGCAATGTAGTTGCGTTACGTGGACTACACCTCGATATGAAAGAAGGTGAAGCAATAGCAGTTGTTGGTCCATCTGGTTCAGGTAAATCCACTTTGATGAAGTGCCTTGGTGGTCTTATGAAGGCCAGCGCAGGTTCGGTATCATTAGCCGGAAAGAACATGACTAGGCTGACAGGAAAGGAATTGGTGAAACTACGTCAAAAGACAGTATCATTCATCTTCCAAGAAGGTAATTTGTTGCCTAATATGAATGCTCGAGATAATGTTGCCCAACCATTACGCCACCAAGGCGTAACTTCTCGTAAGGCCTTGAAATTAGCAGATTCTATGTTGGATCGTCTTGGCATCCTTCCTAGGGCTTATGCACTACCAAAGATGCTCAGCGGTGGTGAGCAACAACGAGTTGCTATTGCGCGTGCTTTGATTACTAATCCACGACTTATTTTTGCAGATGAGCCAACAGGAGCACTTGATCCAATCACCAGCAGAGAAGTTCTTGGTATGTTCAAAGACTTACATCAAAACGAAGGTGTTTCATTCTTTATTGTAACTCATTCAAAGGAAGTAGCATCATTTGTAAATCGTTCTTTAGAATTGCGAGATGGTCGCTTTGTCGCTGAACACGGCGAGGATATTGATGTTGAAAACTTGGGCAAGGATAGGGAATTAATTATCGATGAAACTGGTACAGTTACACTACCTCCAGATTTATTGGTGAAACTTGGTGGAGCTGGCCGTTATACAGTTGGAGATGTCAGCAGCGGATCTATTTCATTACAAGGCGAAGTGATTGAATCGATGGGCAAGATGGAACTTGCCAGTGCATGCCCAGCATGCAAGCATGATTACGCTGATAGCGAAGACCAATTATGTCCATCGTGTGGTTCAAGCAGACCTATGGTGGAGGTTTAGAAATGAAAAGAATCGTAACTATACTAGGATATTTAGAAGGACTTTCTTTCTTAATTTTACTAGGTTATGCTATGCCTATGAAGTACTTGTTTGACGACCCTGCACCAGTATCATTATTTGGCGCAGTGCATGGTTTTTTGTTCATAGTATATGTTGTAGCATTATTTTTCGGCGTTGGAAAACATTGGACCAGCCGAGCCTTGATTCACGGATTTGTAGCAGCAGTATTACCAGCAGGGCCATTTATCTTCAATAATAGGTTAGACTCTGGAGAGTATAAGTTACAATGATTATACTTTAACGCCTTCAGGCCAAAGCACAAGAATCAAAGTTTTCCCCCGAGTTTTTGGGGTGTGAGTTGTATTTCTATCCATCCAAACTAGTGATCCAGTAGGATAAGTTCCACTCTCGTCCCACACTTCTCCTTCAAGAACTAGGTATGCTTCTCCACCAGGATGAGTGTGGGGCATGAAAGCATCGACCTCAACTTCAGAATCTGCTTCATACAGTACAAGTGAACAAGCATCTTCTCTGTGAAGTCTTCCAAGACGAACACCAGTTCCGAAATCTTTCCACTTTACATTTTCATCGAGCCACTCTCTATCGATGTTAAATCCGAGCCAATTAGCCATATCGTGGGTGAAGACCATGTCTTGCCGAAGACGGTCAATCAATTGAGCGCTTC
>JAPKFC010000027.1 GCA_028821785.1 Candidatus Poseidoniaceae archaeon
TACTAGGGCGAATCTATCACTTACCGATGATAAGGATGCTATTTATGATCAACAAGACATAGAAGTTAAATCAACTCACTAGAATAAATCTAAGTCCTGCTGAGTGGGCTGTGATTTACATCAAATCAAAAGATGAATGATTCTGATAGGTAAACATCACTTAGCATTCTTCGCAAGCCATTCATGACCGTACCATTGCCATTGTTCCATCGTCCATCCGGCCGGTAGTCCACCTTCTGGTAGTGGTGCGGTCTGTGCTGGAGGTTGGCTAGGTTCTGGTGCTGCTGCGGCTACTTCCTCAACAGGTGCTTGTGCTTGTGGCATTCCTGCAATGTCCTCAATGGAACTTGAATCACCATATATTGAATCTGCATCTGTCACATCTGCATCTGACACATCTGCTTCCAAACCATCAGCCTCTAACTCTGTTTTGTTTTCTGCCGAGAAGTCGAGGCTATCAATACTGTCTTCCCATCCAGAATCAGCTTCTACACCACCAATTGCTGAAGAACCGGCTGAACCTTGTAATGCTTCTAAACTAGCAGATGATTCCTTTGGCACATATGGAACTCCATACAACTTTACTAAGGCTGCAACCTTTCGCTTCCTAACTATCATTGCAATCACTAGTATTACTATTGTGAGTGAGATAAAAGCTATTCCGCCGACGGTTGCCACTTGAGCCAAAATCCCTTCATCAATTTCACCTGGCCCGGATGACATTCCTGCATTATTACTTGCATTCCATGCATAGAATGGCATATCTGTTTCATTGACTTCTCTATCACGCGATAAGTATTCTTGATAATCATCTGAACGCCATCCTTCACATTGGCTACTAGCATCATCCTGATTCATATTACAATGGTCTTGTTCCGATTTTATCTGCGGATTACTGTCATCGTAATCTGAATTTGCACCAACACCGTCACCGTCTGCATCATAGTGCTCATTCGGGTCTGTATCCATACCTATTGATTCAGAGAAATCGACCCATCCATCATTATCTAGGTCTTCACAGCCATACGAAGTAACTTCTGTGAAGCCAACAACTGAACTTTCATTTAACAACCAAGTTTTTGTTGAAGTACCTGCTTGCCAAGGACAAGCATCAGGTTGTAGCCCGTCTGTATTATCGCCATATCCATCTCCATCTCCGTCAAGCCATTGACTGCCTTGATTTGGCAAAGCATCTGCACCATTAGAAATGCCCCAATCAGAGGATGGGTTAGAATATCCATCTTGATCTGAATCTAAGCATCCAAATCTATCAATAGTTGAAAACCCGTTTGTTTGAGGGCATCCATCGGGATTTAGTCCGGCTGGGTTATCTCCATATCCATCCTTATCGGTATCCGCCCATTGAGTCGGCTCATCCGGATATATGTCTCCATGACAATCGTCACAATCTCCATTATCACCGTAACCATCTCCATCACGGTCTTGCCATTGGTCGGCATTATTAGGGAATAAATCGCCTTCAAATCCTATAGGTGAATCCCCATGGCCATCGCCATCAGTATCGAGATGCTGCGTACTATCTTGTGGGAATGCATCTGGAGCAAAACCTAGGGGGTTATCGCCATATCCATCGCCATCTTCATCATCCCACTGAGTTGATTCAGCAGGGAACTTATCCAAACGGTCAGTTACTCCATCAGAATCCGAGTCAATGTCGAAAAGGTAAATTTTTGAACTCGTAGAAGTTGTGCTTGCTACATAAATCGCAGTTGTATAATATTGAAGTGAACCGATTACATATCCAGTTGCAACATGCGTGTTTTGCTCGCTAAATGTTGTCAAATCCACTATGCTTAGATGCCCACTTTTTGAACCGATTGCATATGTTGAGTTATCATATTGCTGAATAGAAGATATTGCTTTTCCATGTGAAAGAGTTAATGATTCAACAGCCCAAGAACTTGTGTTATATCTGAGCAATTTTCCATTTGCTGTTCCAACTATTAAATCACTGTTTGAATCTTCAAATAATACTTTTATTATTGCATTTGAATCTGTCAATGTCCCCAATGCCCCTCCGCCATCATCGCTGA
Organism: Candidatus Poseidoniaceae archaeon; assembly: GCA_028821785.1. Lineage (GTDB taxonomy): Archaea > Thermoplasmatota > Poseidoniia > Poseidoniales > Poseidoniaceae > MGIIa-L1. Next base: position 2,055 of record JAPKFC010000027.1, read on the forward strand.
CGTAGATATTTGTATCATAACTTCCAGTGATAATTCTTCCATCATTCAAAACTTGAAATGCACTCAAACCGGCAGTTATAGTGTCGGTGTACACTCCGGTAGCACCATCTGGACTATACTCTTCAGCACGGCGCCTTCCTGCATAATGGGCTAGCCATAAATCGCCTTGATCATCCCAATCCACCGAATCTACGGGCCATTGTAGTGAGATATTTCTATTGACCATTTGGAAATCCAGATGGATGATGGAGATTCCATTATCATGAGCAACTGCTACTAATTGTTGTGCGTTATCAAGCCTCGCTGAGTTTGCTGAAACATTCAAATCAATGTTCCACTGTAGTGCATGTTGGCCATTAGAAAAACTGTTAACACTGAGGTTTCCAGTATTATCTACCATCAAAATTGTGCCATCATCCATCCTCTGCCAAAAGACCAATTCTTCATCAAATTCATCAGTAACTCCTGCTTCAATCAAATTACTTGTATCAGCAGAAATGCTTGGCAGGAATCCTGTAAGAGGTAACAGTAAAAATGCTAAGATTAAACAAACGCCGCGCTTCATGTCCTACTCGAAAACGCATTTAGATATGAAGCAGACGGATAAAAGTGTAATTTATCAGCCCTGTGAGCCAATATCAATCAATTATCTTCTTCGTCTTCTTTAGAAGGTTGCATCTTTCTTCTCTCGATTTTAAGAGGTGTCAGTTTTTTGACTGGAGTCAGCGTTTCCATTGAAGGTGCTTCTCCCTTTCCAGAACTTGGAGGGCTTCCTCTCATTTTCTTAACCGGTTGTAATTGTTTTATCGGAGTTAATGATGCGGCTTTTTGCTGTTCTGGTTTGATTCCCGAAAGTTTAGTTTTAATCGGAGTAAGTAATGTTGTTTTTGGTTCATCTTCAAGTTCCGCAACTAATTCTTCTGAGATTACTTCTGCCATCTCATCCTCAATATCGATATCTGCGATTGTTTCTTCTTCAGCTACAATCTCTTCCACTTGTTCAATTGGTTCTATCGGAGTTGAAACAGGTTGAACGATAGTAGGCTTTTGCTCAACCTGGGTAATCGGTTGGATTTGTGGCTGAATTGGCATTAGTGGAGAGCGTACAACTTTCTGATGAACAGGTTCAGGCAATGCAGCAGTTGTAGCACCAGTTGGTTGATTAATTAGGGGAGATTTAACCGGTCTAGCCATTGGAATTGCTGACGAAAGTGGTTTTGCACTTGTCGTTGGCGACCTCATTCCAGCCAAACCAATTCTTGGTTGATGTTGTTGTGCAGCAGCACCCAAGGTACCGCCTAACGTCCTTCCACCTGATTGTGCTCCTTGCCGTGCTCCCAATGCAAACGGATCCGTGCCAGTTGCTTGCATTCCTTGAGTTCCTTGTCCAGAAATTGCTTGCATCCAAGTTTGGCGCTTGTCAACCTTATTGTCTTGGGTTTGTAATTCTTTGAATTCTTGTTCACGACTTTGTAGGACGGCTTGTTCACTATCAATTTCACCTTGGATTTGATTGGTGACTGCATCGCGCATCTTCTCTTCAGCCATTTCCTTGAAGGAATCCATCTTCTCACTTAGACCACTTAAGCGGTCACGAATTTCTGCACGCTTAAGTCCAAGTTGTGCTTCGATTTCTGCTCTGATTGCAGCTTCTCTCTTTCTGACATCGATGAGAGCCTTGTTTCGCATAATCTCTTCACGCTTGTCAAGTTGCCTTTCAAGTTGAGTAGCGACTTCGTTTTCTTTGCGGACCTTGAAATCGTTGAGCCTCTCTTCCATATCAATTTCAAGTTCAAGAGAAGTCTCTTCCTTCAATAGGTCAAGATCGGTTTCAAAGGTCAAACGTTCATTGCGTAATCCTGCATCGACTTCGGACATAATCGCCTTTCTCGCTGCTGATTCACGTGATTGGAATTCGAGTTCAAGCCGTTCTGACCAATCGACCTTCTTGGCTTCGTATTGGGCGCCTAATTGGTCGCGTAATTCAGATTCTCTATCATATCTAAAGCGGGCAAGACGATTTTGAATTTCTGCTTCTCTAGCACTACGGTAATTAGTGAATTCCTCTTCCATTCTGAGATCGAGTTCAGACTCAACCTCTGTCTTCAGTGAATGAGAGATGTCATCGACTGCCTTTGAAAAGGTGATATCATACTTTTCGCGAAGTCGTGATTTCCTTTCACTAAGTATTTCGGAGTGACGCTCCTCTAATTGGCGAGCAATTTCAACACGTAACTCATCACGGCGTCTCGCTATTGCAAGTTCGACATCTTCTCGCATGTTTTCTTCAAGGTCATCTGTTTCTTGGCGCAAACGACCTTCTAATTCCTCTTGTAATTGTTGAGCAATGTCTTCTTCTAAACGTAGACTACGGCGTTCGTATTCTGATTTTAGCCTAGCTTCTCTTTGCTTTAGCCGGCCTCTAAGTTGTTGTTCCAGGCGAGTTCTAATACCCCTGCGTAATTGTTCTTCTCTTTCTGCTAAACGAGCGATGTGGCCTTCTTCAAGACGGTTGATTTCAGCACTTTCCATTTGTTTGAATCGTGTTTCCATTTCAACTTCTATGTTGCCTTCAATCTCTCTAACCCTTCGTTGTAATTCTTGATTATATTCAAGAGATAATCTCTCTTTTTGAATATCGAGACGCTGACGATGTTCTTGTTGCAATTGTGCTTCAATATTGGACTTAATCTGTTCTTTATGTTCATTGAGCCTTCTATCTTGCTCAACTTCAATTCCTTCACGTAATGAATCTAGTTGGCGATTGAGACGCAAATCTAATTCCATTCGCATCCTCCCTTCTTCTCTGGATAATGATTCCCGCTCCATTTCAGCAAGTTCTTGTTCCATACCTTCTCGCATTTCTTTCTCTAATGCGTCCATTGTAAGTTCGTGACTAACTGCTAAATCTGTAGCAACTGAATCTTTCATTGCTGCTATTCTTTCATCCATTGCTTGCTGACGAATTCGCTTTTCTCTACGAATATCGCCTCGCAGCCTCTCTTCTTGACGGAAACGTGCACTGCCTAATGTCGCTTGGTCAAGTGACATCGATTTACTAGAAGTGAATTGAGATCTTAATGACGATAAGGATACTGAGTCAGACCCATTGTGAGCAGGAGGGCTTGCGCCAGCTGCATCAATCGTCTTGCTTTCGCTGACTCCCATTGTATCCCATCCAATCTCTCATCCTTGTCTCATCATAGTTAAAGAGCGCGACTAACTATGCCCTTAGAATGCTGTTTTTCGCAGTGTTATACTGCTAGCCAAACTCACTTGAAACCATGGTTTGTCAATTCAATTATTCTTCTGATGAAAGCGAATCGTTAATTTGTTTGCTGCTTTGGACAATTCTTTCACCTAAGATGATGTAGGCTAGAACTAATAGTGCTGAAATAATAAATAGATAGAAAGATAAATTCAAACCTGTCATCTCAAGACCATGTTCTGATTTAGTGGTATGAACTAATGCAGATATTATCGCAACTAACGTCGCCCCTAATTGTAAGAGACTCAACTTCATAGGAAGGCCTCCTTTCAATTTTGACATCGGTCTGTCCGATATCATCAATCCACCGCTGATGAACATCAATGGTAGCATCAAAAAATCAAAATATGGTTTAGCTGTACCTTTTCCAAAACATACTGAACAATCCCAAGTTGTTAAATCTGGGCCAAAGCCTGTTGATGGTTGAATCCAAATGAGCCCTGCAACACTTAGCAACAATAATGCGTTTCCTGGGCTGGATAGACCTACAAAATAATTGATTTCTGAACCGTCATCATATTGAAAACGTGCTAACCTTAACATTCCAGTTGCAATTATCCAACAACTTGCAATTCCTAAAGATATCGTCCAAAATGGTGACGCTTCTCCCCACCGGCCAAACATTACGAAAATCAATAACGCTGGAGCGACACAGAATGAAATACAATCGGACATAATATCCAAGGAACCTCCGAGTAGTTTTCTTTTTGAATAATGTCTAGCGACTGGGCCATCGATGATATCACCGATCACCGAGGCTAAAATGCAGAGCATTGCCAACCAAATATAATGTGTTTTTAAGCCACCTTGGTAGTATGGCTGATGTAAATCTTCAACTGCTAAAATAATGAATAATATCGCAGCAGTTCCGAGCAATCCATTACACAATGTGATGTAATCAGCGAGTCCCATCATTCGATATGTTGTTTTCAACTCCTTCACCTCAAAATTTGACTTTGAATGATGTGGAACAAGCAGGGCAATCAATCTCTCGTTCACCCGGTTTTATTTTCATTCTTAGGCGGCGATCGCATCCTGGGCAGGCTACTTCGGTACGAGGTACATTTTTCGCGACGGTGAAATGGGTTGAGCAGGAAACGCATTGCAAGTGGGCTGGTCTTTTGTCAACTCCAACTATGAGGACTTTAGAACATTCAGGACACCCTACCTTTTCATCATTCCAATTACGCCGAGTTACAGGATGTTCAACTTTGACTTTTGATGAACAAATTGAGCAGGTTAACACACCTAAATCTGAAGGTAGTAGTGAAGAACATTTTGGACAGGATAATGCAGGTGGTGCAATCCTTGATTCTACAACTGCTTCTTCTTCCATGCCTAGGCCACCTCCATATTGTTCTTGATTATTGTTGAACTAATCATCGGCTTTTGCCGATTAATGCGATTCCACCTGGAACGAAAGTAAATGGTAGGTTGAGGTCGATGCCGTAATCATTGGCTAATGCCTCAAGCATTTTCTTTGCTCCAATTTGCTCACGGGAACCATCTAAATTGACAATGTGTATGTCTCTTCCTTCAGAAATTGCAGTTGCTAATGAACTTGGAAGTCCCGTAGTATCAACCTCACTAGCGGAGGCGGTTGCTACCGGTTGTGCTGCAATCGGTTCGTTGCTACCAACGATTCCCGGCATAGTGACACGTTGAGTGATTTTCCACCAACGGGCCCTTCCTACATCTCTATGATTTTCAACCAAATTTAGAGAAGCGAGTTTCTTCAGATGGTGATATAAATTGTATCTATCAACATTGACTGCTGCTTGAAGTTGGACAGTACTCATCTCTTCAACTGCCATTAATGCAGAGTACAGATTTCTCCGTGTAGGGTGTACTAATGCAGTAGTCACAGGGTCTGCGTGTAGTCGTGCCATTGTCTCACCAAGTTAGAAGAGACACGCTTTAGGTATGAACATATCGCGGGATATTAATTAGAACGGTACTTCAAAAATAATGCATCAAAGGATTTCCTAGTATCAAAATATAATGATTTGAAGATTTGAGATAGTAATTGTATTGCACCAGAATTTCCTGCAAGCCTTGCACCATTCAAAATGACGACTATTACAGATGCTTCATGAATCAGGACTCCAACCCATAATTGGTCATACATACCGTTGATTACCGCGAAAACTAATGCTATTGTTATCGCCACCGAGAACACAAGGTTTCCAATTAAGATTCGTTGTGCCTTTCTCGCTAAATCGATCAAATCGCACAACATGCTTGGATCTTCTGCAGGTATCAATACATCTGCAGCCTCTAAATTTACCGTTTCCCCACAACCAACCGCAACTCCAACATCAGAAACAGCTAAGGCTGCAGCATCATTGAATCCGTCCCCAACCATCATTGTAATGTGAGTTTTACTTCTACCTCTCACCCACTTGACTTTGTCTTCAGGGCTCAAGTTACCATGTGCAGCGGCTTCTGGCAAGCCTACGCGTTTGGCAAACTTTGATACTGCTGCTTGGGAATCTCCGCTGAGGATTTCAACATTTATTCCTCGCTGATATAATTTAGGAATTATTGTATCTGAGCCTTTTCGAGTGTCATCATGAATAAATGTAAACAATGCAATAGGAACTTCTTCTTTGCATAGAATACTAGCGCCATGCCCTTGTTGGTTGGCTTGGTCGAGCGCTGTTTGAATTTCCTTTGGGATTTTAATCCCTAATTTGGCTAACCTATCTGGCCGTATTAACGATACTTGCTTTCCTGAACTCATACCAACAACTCCTGCCTCAACATCACTATGACCATGAATAGGACTTGGTTTGTATCCTTTTTCCATTGCCAAATCCATGATTGCAAGAGCATAGGGGTGATTAGAGCGAGCCTCTAGTCCGGCAGCAATTTTTATTGCGGAATCACTACGCTTTCCCTTTGCTGTAATTACTTGACCAATCTTTGGTTTACCAGATGTTAGTGTTCCAGTTTTATCTAGCAATACATGGTTTACTTTGCTCAGCCGTTCCAATACACTTCCACCACGAGCGATTACTCCCATGTGTGCAGCATTTGCTAATGCCGCAGCATGTGGCACTGGTGTTGCCAATAATAGGGCACACGGACAAGACACAACCCATAACAGAAGAATTATTTTCCAATTATCTGGGAACATTAGATACCAAACCACAAAGGCACCAATCAGAACTGTTGGCACCCAAATCGCAGTAAATTTCTCAATACCACTTTGAATACGCGGTGATTCTTCTTTGAAAGTATGAACGGCTTCAATTAACCCCGATAATCTAGTATTGTCGCCGACTGCGGTTACCTCGATGACCAGTGGTCCTTTTGCAAGAACCAAACCTGCTTGAATTTCTTCTCCTTTTGAAACCTCTACTGGAACTGATTCACCGGTTAAAGGTGCTTTATCTAAAGCGCCGATTCCATCTAGAATGATTCCGTCGCAAGGAATTAATTCACCGCTTCTAATCTCTATTTGATCACCTATTCGTATCAAATCGATTGGCACTACCTCAACGCCTTCACCTTCATCTTGGCAGGTTGCTAACGGTCCAGTCCCAGGGGTGATGTCGATAGCTTCTGGAACCATTTGTAACGAAAATCCACTTGCCTTTATCGCTTGATTAATTCCTTGTTGGTTGAGCAACTTACTTCCAGATAACCTTCTGGCTGTGCGCGGTAATCTATCCAAGCCTCCCTGCATTGCCTCCCTTGCTTTGACAAGTGCATCACCTTCTAAATGGGCTGTAAAGGCAACTAGTATCGCTACGATAAGTGCTTCCTCCCACATTCCCAACTTTGCTGCACCGATAACTGCTAGACTAGTGAGGACCTGAAATCCGAGTTGCCGATTTCTAATACTTGCAATCGCTTCTTTGAACATCTGTAATCCACCTAATACCAATCCAGGTAGAGCGATTATTGCAATTATAGTGCCCGATAGCGAATAAAATTCTGCGATTAAAACTAACAATAAGATTGGAAGTGCTAAACCGCCACCAATCAATCTCCATTGATCAGGACGTATTTTTGCACTTTTTGCTTCAACATATTTTGGGGCTGCCCCTAATATTATGTCCAATGCAGAATCTCTTGCTTCAAGTAATTGCGATGATGCATCACTAACCAATTGTACCAAAATACGATTATCGGAATCAATCTCACAATCGATTATCCCTGGCTGTAAACGAATAACCTTCTCCAATTTCCTTACTTCAACACCATTTCTTCTCGCAACACCGCCAGCACTAATTCCAACTAATTGGTGGTGCTCAACATTTGGTGCGTGGCCAAGTGAATGTAGAATTGAGGATATTTCTGAAATTGGCCCATCGCCTAAATCAACAGTTGCCCTTACTTCACCAGATGTTGCCGAAACGATTGATGTTTTGACCTGTGGCAGATAGGATATTGCCCTCATTGCCTTTGCTGCACAGTCAGGGCAATCCATCCCTAGTAGTGGCCAAGCGACTTCATAAACACCACCAGATTGTGTTATGACTTCAGGATCTAATATCTCACCATCAAAAACTTCCTCTTCTGGAGGTTGTTCTACGGTTTTAACGATTTTTGGCTTCTCCTTTGTGACTTTTTTAGCTTTGGAAAACCTTGGTTTTTTATCCCCTAGTGATGAGTCATCGTCTTCGATGGAAAGGAAAACCTCAGCATCATCGTCTCCGACCATATACACTGCTCTAACAAAACTGATTTGAAGACTAGTATTCAATTTCATCTCAAGCCGATAAAAATTAATAATAATTATAATGGGTCTTTGCCAAACTTGATGAAAACAATACTGTTGCCCATACACATGCAGTGGCTTCCAGATGATTGGAGACCGAAGGTTGTCGCCGTCGATATCGATGGGACTCTAACCGATGATAATAAGCGGCTCAATACAGATGCTGTTCTTGCATTAAGGAGGCTTGAAGCGGCTGGAATACCAGTTATTCTTGCTACTGGAAATGTCAGAGCAATCACCTATGGGCTGTGGAGGTTTTTACAACTCAGTGGCCCGATTTGTTGTGAGAATGGAGGAGTCCTATGGCATCCTCAATGGCCTGAAGTCGTTATGCGTGCAAAAGGCGAGGAGGCAAAGGAGGCGGCGCTATGGCTCGCTGAAGAAATACCAGATCTAGATCCGCAAGGAATTGAAAGCAATGCTTGGAGAGAAAGCGAGTGGTGTTTATTTCCTTCAGAAGATTTACAATTGATTAAAGAAAAAATTTCACAAAGTAGGTGGTCGCATCTAAATGTAATTCGTACTGGTTTTGCAATTCATTTGATGTCCCCCGACCTCTCAAAGGGCAAGGGTATAGAATTCATCTTGGACAGAATGAATTTATCACCTCAAGATTTGTTATGTGTCGGAGATGCTCCAAACGATTTGTCAATGTTTGAACTAGCCAATTGGTCAATTGCAGTCGGTGGTTCTTTTGAAGAAATTAAAAATGCAGCAGATGTAATTTCACCGCTTCCGCATGGTGATACTTTTCAACCACTAGTGGATGCAATCCTAAGCCCTTGCAAGAGTGTTTAATGAGAAGAACATTTTAGCATAAATCATGGAAGAGAAGTTGCATGTGGTAACCGGTGCGTTTGGTTACTCAGGGAGATGGATTGCCCATCATTTGCTGGAGAAAGGTGTCAAGGTTAGAACGCTAACCAATGCAGTTGGCCGTGATGACCCTTTTGATGGTAAAGTCGAAGTTCATTCATTGGATTTTGATAACAAACAAGCATTGGTTGAATCGCTACGTGGTGCAGAGGTATTGTACAATACATATTGGGTAAGATACAATCACCCTCGGAAGAACTTTGAGCATGATATCGCTGTAGTCAATAGCAGAAAATTGTTTGAAGCAGCCGCGGAAGCAGGTGTCAAAAGAATCATTCATTTCTCAGTTGCTCATCCTGAAAAAGCACCGGATTGGACTTACTTTAGAGGAAAGGTAGCGGTTGAAAAAATACTCAACGAATCAGATCATAGCTTTGCAATCCTTCGCCCAACCGTATTATTTGGTGGTGGAAGAAATGTATTGATTAACAATATTGCATGGATGTTGCGTAAATTCCCAGTGTTCGGAGTTTTTGGAATGGGTAATTATCCAATTCAGCCTGTACATGTCAAAGATGTTGCAAGAGTGGCGGTAGAACAAGGCGAACTAAGAGAAAACGTGACTATTGATGTAACTGGTCCCGAAACTTTCCGTTACAAAGAATACATTGGATTAATGGCAAAATCAATGGGTCTTCGACGACTTATTTTGCCTATGCCATCAAGAGTAGGATGGTTATTTGGTAAGTTATTAGGATTGTATTTACAAGACTTGGTGATAACAATGGCAGAGATTCGTGGCCTGAAAAGAGGGTTGATGTCTTCTGATGAAACTCCGCTTGGTCAGTATAAGTTTTCAGAATGGATTAATGAACATGGACATACCTTTGGAAATAGATATCAAAACGATTTGAAAGAGCGAAAATATAGTGATCCAAAACAAAATAATAACTGAGATATTTCATTGATTATCGGTCATTTTGGTGCCGAAGGCAGGATTTGAACCTGCGAAGCATTATGCAGAGGAGCTTGAATCCACCCCCTTTGACCACTCGGGTACCTCGGCTAGTAGTTGAAGCGTGATGCCTTCTCTTCTTGACTATTCCTCTTGACTATTTTCATCTAAATCTGCAGGGCGTGGTGGAGCAGAGGCATGTATTGCGACCAAGCGCTCAATTCTCTTCATTTCATATTCATCAACCACTCGTTTTCTCTTTTGACTTGCCATGAATAATCCAATTGCTGAGAATACGACCATCAGAATTGAAAGGCCTAATAATCCAGATGTTGCAGATAGAGATTCCTCTGGATTCTCTGCCACATTGGCAAGCGGTATCGGCACTTCCCCCGTCTGGTTGAGGATTTGCAATGTTAAGCCAAGTCTTCCTGTTTTCCAGGCCTCTATTGTCCAGTTGAATTGCTGCCATTGACCCGATTCAAGATAAACGATCTCTGTTGCGTATATCTTTCCATCAGAATCGGTTAGTAATAAGGTGATTTCACCACCCAAAACCCCTTCGTTTACAACTCGTGTAGTGATATTGATTTCCTCTCCGATAGTCGGACGGTAAGGTTTTGCTTGGATAATATCAAATCTTGGTTCAAAGTCAATCCATCTAAATAATGGTTGAATTGGCGAAAATGAACTACCATGACCTTGTAATTCATATCCCGCTTTATCCGTAGCCTCAAACCAAATCTCAACACGGTCAAATGCTTGTAATACAGATTGGTCTTCTAAGGTCATATCAATTATTGCCAAAAAGGTCGTAGTAGTTCCTGAATGTGAATTATAGGGTACTGTGGCTTGTCCATAACTTCCCATGACTATTTGATTTGCTCGACGGAAATGCCAATGCATGGTGATTTCTGTGTTTTTCATTCCAGCTGAATCCGAAATCAATACGGCGACGTCAACGTTTTCCATTTCATCAGAATTTATAATTGTCAGATATCCTGTTGGAATTGTTAATAATGGCGGAGAATCATCTATTGTCATATTGATCATTAGCGGTTGAGGAATAGCAATACTGGTTTCAGAAATATATAATTCCAAAGTTGCAAATCTATGCTTAACGATTTCATTATCAATCTCCAATAAAAGGTAAATATTACCATCGATAGCAAGTTCAATTATACCATATGAATCTCTCTCAGTATCACTTAAATGCCAATTTAATACTGCTTCGGTAGGGAAATATTCTGCCGCCAATCCAGTTCCTTTGTGCATTAATGTTGCAAATAATTCAATCTCATCACCTCTAAGTAGCCACATATTGTTAGATTCAATAACTCCAACTGGTTCTGTGATATCTTTCAGGCTGTTAATTACTATTTCAATTTCAAATGATGGTTGCCACAAAAACATACTTATTTTGCTAACGCCCAGACCAAGGTCTTGTCCTTCATCGAATATTTTTAGAGAAGGAATTCCGCCACCTTGGCCAGAATTATATGAACCGTTCCAATCTAATCTAAATGTGAAATCGACATTCCAAGTCGCTGATTGTGGATGCTTCGTAACAATAACTTGCGGTGCTGAAATGATACAATATTGGTCGTATTCAATTATCATATATCTCGGAAAGTATGTGATGAAGCAATTTGAAAAATCTTCCCTTCCCAGCAATGCCAATTCAATTCTATCAAGTGTTTGAATACCATTTCCATCTGTGAGATTGAATGAAAAGTGGTGCTCTTTTCCTGCTAATAGAACTCCCTGTATTGTATCAAATTCTAGAGAAGCGTGGTCTATTACCGAATCCTGACGGTTTGCAACAGTGATTGTGGCTAAGTCATTTTCTTCACCGAATGAACCACCATTAGCGATATAATTGCCGGCTAAATCTTCACCGACAAAATATACACTAGCGCGGCCAACCATTTCGGAAGGTGCTTTGATTTGTTCATCATCCAATAATGGCAAATCAATATCGGTTGATAACAAACCGTTATTCAGTGTAACACTAATTTCTCTGTATTCATTGGCTTGCATTATTCCATCGTTATTACTATCATCATGATTTTCTAGCCAATAATACATCTTCAGAGGACTTGCTAGCCCATCTGAATCTTCAATGAATAATCGTAATGCAAGAGATTGTCCCGACATCCAAACATGGCCATCGGCTGGAGTGATTCCACCTGAATCAAGTGCATATATTTCAATTATTTTTGGCACTTCAATATCGATGATAAAGGGAACGAATATTGAGTTTGCAGTTGTATCAATACTAGTTGACGAGTTCTCGCTTAATGGACCTACACGACTTATTGAGGGACGGATTTCAAAACGTGTTCCACTAGGGAATTGTCCAAATGATTGAGGAACTATCAACTCTCGGTCAAATACAGAATTTTGATTCAATGGTGAGTGCCATATTTGAGACCAAATAATTGGCTCACCGATCCACTCATCTATTCCACCGGATTCATTCTTTGGGGGTACTGCCTTCATCTCAATTTGAATCTCTGCTGAATCTTGTGGAGCCCATGCATTGGCAATACCTTCAAATCTAACTTTACCTGTTACCGATAGAGTTTGGTTTGGCTGTAAATGGAAAGGCCACATCGAGTTAAACGCATCTCCTAATTGCTTGGAATCACCTGAAACAACATTGAAATCAATTATTTCTAAATCATTCTCAAATTCATTAAATGGCGTTGAACGTACTAAATGACCTGGGCCAACTTCAAACCCTTCCTCATCTGTTGACAAAACCAAATAATGGATTTCATCAACATCGTCCATCAGCCAATGTGTATCAATTGACCAATCTACTTCTACACTATTCAGCATTATTTGAATTTGACAACTTGCTGTATTCAAACTTGCTAATCCAGTTCCCTTGACTTGACGGAAGGTTGGATTATTTTGAATATTAACAACTTCAACCTCAACAAATGAATCACTCTGTAACGGTGAAGTTGATAGCATTAAAGTGACCTTGTCTATTTTGGTTGGGAAGTCAAATAATGGGTCGCTGCTCTCTGTTCGCCAACTCAATGTGGTTAGGTTCATGTTCTGCTCTGGAACCCAACGGCTTGCACTAATTGAAGAAACACTATCCTCCATTATTGGCTCATCAACCCAGCCAAAGTCAACTTTAATCGCACCCCTTGAGGTTTGGACGGTCATTGGAATACTGACAACTTCCCTCATTCCTCCTTGGAAATATTGATCGATTATATTGTCAATAGATGAAGCGTTGACAGATTGTAGAATATCATTGAATATCATTTGACCTGGGCTTGCTTCAAAAATCACTAGACTATTTCCGAGTGTTATTTTTGTATCTGTAGGTGCGAAAAGGCAATCCGGCTCAAACATTACTGAAGTAATCTCATCACCTGCAAACATAGTTAGACTCAATGTAGTTGAATTTCTAAAGGAGGTGCTGCTTGCCATTTCATAGATAGTTCTCGCTGGTGATTCCTCCCATTGCTGAAGATTAACAATTAACCCTGGATGAGAAATGGTAGTGTTATCTCCAACGATAGTCAATCTTCCATTCTTCATAGGGCACGCTGCGTTGATATCCCATGAAATTGAAGTCTGACCAGTAGCCATAATTTCTAGTCCACTTGAGTAATCAATATTGGACTGACCAGAAATAGTGTAATCTCTAGATTGGTGTTGTAAGTGAAATACATCAAAATATGAATTTGAACCGAAATTTAGATTTTTCAATACTGGAGTTTGTAATGGAGAGTTTGTACTCATTCTTACTCTTACTTGGAATTGTGAATGAATACTACGGTCTAAATCAATTGATAATGGGAGTGTTTTATTTTGTAATCCAAAGATTTCACTTCCGTTTGCCGAGAGTATGTCGAATCGAATGCTGGTGCCTGCTTTTTCTTCAACGAAACCGTCCAATATTCCACCATTTTGGAAATCATCATCAAATGAAATCAAATTTGAAATCCATTCTCCTTGTGGCTCGTATACATCGACTTCAACACCTGCATCATCCAAATACCAGCCATCTAATTCCACATAGGTATCTGAGAAGAAAGTAAACCTCGCTCTGACACTTTGCCCGGTAAGATTACTGATGTCAGATTGCTTCAAATCAAATCCTCTAACGACATTATGACAACCGCCATTGACTTTTGAACCATCAAATATTCCTTCACCGTAAAATGGTGAAAATGTATTGACTTGAGATATTTGGTCATGGAATCCATTCAGATCTGGTGGAATATACCACCAACTGTCCCCACCATCTGTTGAAAGTGAAACCGCCCCACCATCCCAAGCTGCTTCGGTGCAAACCCAACTTTTGAAAGAAAGTCTTGCAGTAGAGTTTTCAGGAATATCATAAATTGGAGTTATCAGATGAGTTCGCATATTACTGGTATATTTGTTGGCCAAGTATATCCCTGCTCCATTAGTTCCCGAAGGCCATGATGCTGGTCCAAACCCAGCAGCATTACTTACCGCACCAACTTCAAATTTTCTCGTATCACTAGTTTGTACAGACCAGCCTGCAGGTGCTAGGTTTCCGCTATCAAAGCGGTAGAATGTGTCCTTTGGACCATTGGCTCCCAGAAGGTTTGTCCATGCCCACTGATTGACACTTGCTCCTGAATAATTTAACCAACCACTTTGATTACCATAAAGGCCATCACTCGAACTGGTAAAATTAGCAATGATTCTTTTTTGGGCACTCGAAGTACTGCGGTTGGCATAAACCGTAATATCATCAATGGCCATTCCTTCCCAACCAGATGAAGATAGCCCTCCATAATTTACAATTGAATCGGTTTGAACAAGGAATCTGAATAGAGCATTACTTGCATTAACATGGCTAGACACATTCGCTGGTAATGAATAACTAATTGGCACCCACCCACTAGATTCAGTTTGATGAAAAGTTCCTTGATACCATATCCCGTTTCCAGGATGTCCCGGTGAAAGAGAAAGAAAATACCAACTTGTTCCATTGTCAAGAGATAGCCAAGTGGTCATTCCATCGTTAGTGCCACCTTCAATATCCCAATTGGTAAATAATTCAATCTCTAGTGCTCCACTCAAATTGCTGAGGTTTGCTGGAACAATCAATCTTCCATTTGCATTTGGTGCATAATCTCCGCTCAAACTTCCGTGTAACCATGCACCTGATTGATCTCCGTCGTTATGTAACTTCAAATCATCAAAGAATACTCCTGCACGGGCACTGACTGTTGAAGAGGTCTGTAGGCAGAGCCTGATTTTGATTTCATTACTTTGTGATGAAACAATCGAATCTAATTGAAATCGCTGTGAAAGCCAGGCATCACTTTGTCCCGACCAAACCATTGAAGGTGAACCATTTAGTGAACTAGAATTACTATAATTGGAATCTGGGGTGATCGCCTGCCATATGCCGGAATCATTCATCACTTCAATCCAAACAGCATCAGAATCTAAAAGTGAAAGCCATACCTTTGTTGTCAATGAATAATTATTGACATAATTAGGAACTTCAAATACAGATGAACTTAGGCATGAATTGAAGTTTTGATAAATATCACCTAATGCTCTTGAACTCAAATATCCTATTCCTTGACTCGTACTAGATGGTACGGATTGGCTACTTGAAGTATTGAGTGAATCTATCGTCGGACGTAATATATGCCATATGTCATCATTATCTCCATGCCCCATCCAATCGATAGGAGTGTAAACATTCTGTTCAAAATCAGTTAATGTTCCAAGTGAAGAATTAGTGGCTAGCGTAAGCATTCCAGTATGCCCAATGCCGTTGGTATCATTGTGCGTGCCGTTCCAATTATTAGCTGATTGTGGGCCAAACATTGTTCCATTGCCGTTGGTTGAACTAAAAAGAGGCTGGATTGATATTTCTGCTGTGCTAACACTTTGATTATATGGAATATTAATCGAAGAATTGAGAGTTTGGTTCACACCGGTTTGGTTGGAGTTTGGATAGAAAGAATCTGGTCCAGACCAATGCTCAATTGATGTTGATTTTGACACATCACCTGCTTCGTAGTATGATGGTTTCTCCAGAATATCATCTGGTTGTGAAGTTGCTATTATCGGTGTATAGGCTGTGATTAATAAGAGTAATACAATGAAAAGTGCAGTATTACATTGAGGGTTTTTACCATCCTTCAATCCTTCCTTGACACTCATGTTTCACTCACCTCGCTCTGCGAGGTGTGGTCTTTGAATATCAAAGTGAGTGTGCAATGTGTGAAACGGTTTTAGTGAAGGGTTCAAGAATCGTGGGCGACAGGGTTGCCATAATGTCGCCTCCACGTGAACTCGATAGCGCCCAAGCGCACGAGGTGGAAGAACAACTATTCACTACCAATAGGCAACAATCAGGGAGAAAAGTCCCCATTAGTTTGCCGAGAACTGACTTCTGGGAAAATGTCAAAAAATTACTTTCTGACATTGATTTGGACATTCAAGATATGCTAAGGGTGGGTGCAACGGGTATTCGCTTGCAAAATCTCCAGAAAAGACAAGCAAATATTCGTCGCATTGCAAGTGATTTAGCGCGTAAGAGAATGGTTGCAATGATGCAGCACGCAGCGAGTCAATCGATGAGGGCCACTGCAAATACTGCTAAGAACCAAGAATTACCGTCACTTGATTGGCATCGTCACGATCCTGAAGAGAAGGCTTTCTATCATGCATTACAAATTCAAATAGACCGCTTTAAAATGGGAGTTGACTGGAATGGAATGCAGAATGGTATTGCTGGAGAAGGCGAAATAAGCCAAGTTCGTCATGCACCTGGAACCATGCAATTAGATTCTTTCTCCGACAAGAACTTGACCGGTAACCCTCCTCCAGCTTTGGCTTTTGAAGATGATAAACCTGAAAAAATTGAGGTTATGGAAACTGATGAGGAGGATCGTTTTAGCGATACTGAATGGCCTGACCTAGATGAGCACATTCATGCTGATTTAGATGATAATGAAAGAATTCAAGAAACAATTGTTAGCACCAAAGATGAAGATGAAGATATGTCTGACTTCATGGAAGGAATAGCGGGTGAAATACGTCATGCAGCAGCGATGGAACTGGCACCTTCTTCCAAGACTAGTGAAATAATCTTAGAAGATACGATTGTGACCCAAGAAGTTGAGACTGAAGTTGAGACTGAGACTGATGAGTTAATCCGAGTTAGAATCTTGGAGTCGTTGCCTGAAGCGATAATTAACGCCGCAGGTGAAGAAGTCACTTTGGAAGTGGGTGATGTTCACTTCCTAGATTCCCTAACAGCAGAAATGTTGGTCGATGGCGGGTTCGCAAAGATTGCGGCTCTGTGAATGTCAAATTACTAGCCTTACGGCCAATCTATTATTGTCAATTACTAACACTTCAGTTAACTGCGCGCATTGAAAGTTCAATGCTTACAGTATCTGGGATTTGGATACGAGCTACTGCACGAAGTGCATTTTCGTCCTTACCAGTGGTAATATCCATCTCAAGAAGACGCTTGTGAACTCTCAGTTCCCAGTGATCGTATGTCTCACTGCCTTCACCGGATGGTGCCTTACGAACTGGTACGACTAAACGGCGTGTAGGTAGTGGGATTGGTCCACGAAGTGAAATACCACCTGTTTCACAGATGTTCTTGATTTGTGCTGCGACTAAATCAATGTCAGAATGGTTTTCACCAGTTAACTTGATGATTGTTACTGCTGCCATTTCAATTCCTCCAAAGTATCAGATGAAATCAATTAGATTCACTTCTTTTCAATCTTTAGACAAACACCAGCGGCGACTGTCTTACCCATGTCACGAATAGCGAAGCGGGCAAGTTGTGGGAAGGTATCCAATTGCTCGATTGCAAAAGGCTTGGTAGGCTGGAAGCGAATCATTGCTTGGTCTCCAGTCTTCAGGAAAGAAGGATTTGCTTCCTTTCCTTTCTTGTTGGTCTTTTCTAGAAGATCCAAGAAGCGAATTGCAACTTGAGCAGTGTGAGCGTGGAATACAGGAGTGTATCCTACTGAAACTGCCTTTGGAATACCCATGACACTAATCTGTCCAACGAATGTTTCGTCATGACGAACGAATGTAGGTGCAGAGTCTGAGTATCCTGCAACGTCTCCACGGCGGATGTCAACAGCTGCTAGGCCACGCACGTTGAATCCAACGTTGTCACCAGGCTCTGCCTTGTCGACCATTGTGTGATGCATCTCAATAGACTTGACTTCACCAGACTTCTGTGATGGATTGAAGACAACAGTCTTTCCAACGTTTAGAGTTCCGGTTTCGATCTTTCCTACTGGAACAGTTCCGATACCTGAAATCTTGTAGACATCTTGAATCGGCAAGCGAAGTGCTTTGTCAACTGGCTTAGGAGGCATTGTAACCTTGTCAATAGCCTCGAACAGTGTAGGTCCCTTGTACCAAGGGCACTTATCGGACTTGATGTAGACATTGTCTCCGTTTAGAGAAGATGCTGGAATCATTGGTATGTCATCAGGCTTGTATCCTGCTTGCTTTAAGAGAGCGCTAACTTCCTTACATGCTGAATTATACTTGTCTTCGGACCAGTCAACACCAGAGATATCCATCTTGTTAACGTGAACGATGAGTTGTGTAACTCCGAGTACACGAGCAAGGAACGCGTGTTCCTTGGTTTGTGCGTTAACACCATCGTTTGCCGCACATAGAAGAACTGCTGCGTCAGCTTGTGAAGCACCAGTAATCATGTTCTTTACGAAATCACGGTGACCTGGAGCGTCAATAACAGTCCAGTAGTAGTTAGGTGTGAAAAATTCCTTGTGAGCAACGTCGATGGTGATACCACGTTCGCGCTCTTCCTTTAGTCCGTCCATGACGTACGCAAGACCGAATCCAGCCTTACCAGATTCTGCAGCGAGTTTTTCGTTCTTTTCAACTACGTGACCTTCGATGTGACCGGTGTCCAAAAGTAGACGTCCAACAGTAGTGGACTTTCCGTGGTCTACGTGTCCGATAAACACGATATTCAGGTGTGACTTGCTTCTATCTTCCCATTGAGATCCCATATTGATAACTCCTTAGCGAGTCAGCCGACAAGAAACCCCTATTTGAAGACCGCGACTGTTTTTATCTAACTTAATGTAAATCATAATTGATGTAATCGGGCCACGAGGGGCTTAAGAATTCAAAATAATGTGTGAAATAATCTCAAATGACCCAATTTTCCAACATTAGCGAGAGCGGTTATTACGGCCGATTATTCGGCCCCAAGAATAGTTCCATCTTTAGCGATACGATACATGCGAATTGTACTAGTTACGCCCCTCATTGCAAGAGGGCTTCCTGAAATTGCCACTACACGATCTCCTAAATTGAGCCTTCCATCCGCCAAGAGCGCTGAGACCGCTGCCTGCATCGTATCTGAACCGCGTTGATGTTCTTTGACAATTATACTATCAACGCCCGGTAATAATTGGACTCTCCGAGTCGCCCTAATTCTATCACTGACCGCAGTAATTGGAATCCCTGGTTGGTGTCCCGCAACCAATCTCGGCGCATTTCCATGCTCAGTAGCAACAACAAGTCTTACCGCTTTACTAATTTTTGCCAATTCAACACCAGCATGTGCAACTGCTCTTGTTGCTTTGTATCTTGCCAATCCACTTGGACTAGCACCTGATAATTCCAAACCTTGTTCGGTAGCAATAGCAATTTTCGCCATCGTCTCAACCGATTGTAGCGGATAGTTTCCAGAGGCGGTTTCACCGGAGAGCATCACAGCAGTAGCACCAAAACGAATCGCATTAGAAATATCACTCACTTCAGCCCTTGTAGGCCGCGAGTTCAGAATCATTGAATCTAGCATTTGCGTCGCAACAATCACCGGCATACCTCTTTGCAATGCGCCATCGATGATTCTTTGTTGGGCCAACGGAACTTGTTCCAGTGGAATTTCCACCCCTAAATCGCCCCTCGCAACCATCACAGCATCAGCCATATCTAGAATCTCTTCAAGATTCTCTAAAGCGGCTGGGTGTTCTATTTTAGCAATGATAGGAACATGTTGCCCAGCCTTTTTTATCGCTTTTTTAGCCGGCAGCAAATCTGCAGCAGTACGAACGTAGCTGACTGCAATATAATCTGCACCATGTTGGAGTGCATGTTCTAATGCAAGTTTATCATTTGGGCCAATCGCTGGCAAATCCACCATTGTACCTGGAACATTGATTCCTTTTCTCTTACTAACTGGGCCGCCATCATCAACGACACATGTTACAATACCAGCTGATTTGCCTTTCGTCTGCGTAACAACCAATCTAATCAGGCCGTCGGCGATAAGAACTGGATCGTTGACATTTAATTCTGAACTAAGACCTGCATATTCTACCGGTAACTTTGCAGCACTCGCGTTACTCATCTTAGCCACACCACAGTGAAGTTCTACAGTTTGGCCCTTGACCAATAGAATGACTCCAGGGAAAACTCCTAGCCTCAGTTTAGGGCCTGGTAAATCTGCAAGTATACAAGTAGGTCTACCGATTATGCTTTCAAATCCCCTTATGCGTTCATAAATTGGAGTTTTCTCTGCTGGTTCGCCGTGCGAATAATTCAATCGGCAAACATCGACACCGGCTCTAAGAAGTGATTCTAGAATCTCAGGAGAGTCGGAAGATGGTCCGATGGTAGACACGATGCGTGTTCTTCTCATCGGTCATCGCTAGTGGCTCTAATGTTTTAAGATATGTAATTAAACTCTACAATTTATTCCTCATCGCCCTTTTCAAAACTGTCAAGGAATTCATCGATGTCAATAACGCCATCTCCATTGGCATCGGCCTTGTGGAAAATAAGACGTGTATCATCCGAATTATATTCAAAACCGAGGTGTTTCAAGGCGTGTTGGAATTCTTTGATGGTCAAGTGGTTCTTACCACCGAAATCTGCCATATGGAACATTTCCTCACGGCGTTTATGCTCTGCTGGTGACGGATTAAGGAACTCTTGTTTGAAAGTGTGGAATGGTGTTTCTCTCGGGTGGGCATGCTTTTTACCATACCCGTAATAGATAATTACTCCAATGACTATTGCTGCTGCTGCACCGATGTAAGCTTTCTCACCCATAATGACCACTAGTGCCACCCCTCCTATGATACCCCAAATTTGGATAAATGGGAAAAGTGGAGCTTTGTAGGTCGGCTTATACCATTCATTGCCCTTGACCACTCCTCGCAAAACGATCAATGCAGAATTAACAATAATGAAAACCATGATCTGAAAACCTGAAGCTAATTTTGCTACATCCTTAACAGGCAATGTGAGAAGCACTACAGCCATCATAAGGCCTGTGACAATTATAGTCCAGTGTGGAGTTTCCCATTTTGCATTTACCTCTTCAAGATACTGTGGTAATAGACTATCTCTAGCCATTGCGAATAAGTATCTTGATGATGCCAGAATTCCTGCTAATGCCATTGAAGCCATTGTTAGAATTGCTAATACTGCCGCTATTAACCCAACTGTTTTACCACCAACATGTTCTGCGAAAATAAATATCGGATCTTCCACTGCATGACCATCAACCAACCACCAACCATCTTCCAGCGTTGCCATCAACATATACGCAACCCCCGCATAGAGCAATGTTGCTGTAGCAAGCGAGATATACATACCACTTGGCAGATTTTTGCCTGGATTTTTAACTTCTTCTGCAATAGCAGCAACTTTGGTTACTCCCGCATACGCAACGAATACAAGCGCTGCTGTTTCTCCCAGAAGCCATACATCTGAACTGAAGGCCGCATCTGCTGGAGCTGCCATATCTGCTTCACCAGAGAATAATGCGGCAATCGATAGCGCCAATAGCAACAATACTGAAAATCCGACGATAGGTGCTTGTATTGCTTTTATCTTTTTAACACCTAGAATATTTACTATCACAATCAATACTAGTACGCTTAAAGATACGGATAGAGAATTTAATTCAACATTTAAAAAATTAGTAATTGCATACATATATGCGGTTAATCCGATTAATGCAAATGAGGCTTTCAATAGGAATGATGCCCAAAGCCCCATACCAGCAATTGTACCTAGTAGCGGACCATATGTCCGTTCAATGAACACATATGAGCCACCGGATGTCGGCATAGCAGATGCCAATTCAGATTTTGATACTGCGCCTGGTAATACAACTGTTGCCGCTAGAACATATGCTAACCAGATTCCTGCCGCAGATGCCCCCATCGTTTCAGCAGCAATCGAAGGAAGAACGAATAATCCCGAACCAAGCATTGCTGAAAGTGAAATAATAATTACTCCAACCAAACCGATTGTCCGTTCTAATTGCTTGGAAACATCAGAAATAACGCCTTTGACATCCCCATGGATTAGTTTGTCAGCAGTGTCTTTCAAGTCCATTTCATTCCCCCCCTTGCCCTTTCATGGTAGTGTTATTTTGTGGTGGATTGACAAATCTATTTAGCCTCTTGCAAAGAAATTGATAGTACAAAGCAATTACGCAATAGTATTGCAATACTATCAGACATATACTAATCTGATGATGAATGATTCTACTTGAAGCGTATTACGCTTATCATTTCTAATGTCAAAGGTCCAATCCCCATCACCATAGGTGTTATCTCCATCACCAAAAAGATAAGATGACATGACGAGGTGTACGCAATCGTTTGCTTCATCGCAATCCTCTCCATCGGTACGTTGATCTAATCCTGTATTTGCGGTATTACCCCCCTCTTCATCTTCTTCATTGAAGGCAAATATCTCTAACTGTGCACGGCAATTTGATTCCTCACCTGGGATAGTATCAACACAACCATCATCTTGCTGCGGATAAGTTAACTCTGCAACTGCTTTACGAATTGTGTTTCCAGTATCTCTATCATAGGAGATAGTAACGTCAAATTCAAGTTCGCTGTTTGGGTCTCCGTTTGAAGAAGTATTCCCTGCCATCTCAAAGTCTGACCATTTAGCAGCATAAGAGACATAGATTTTGATTGTAT
>JAPKFC010000028.1 GCA_028821785.1 Candidatus Poseidoniaceae archaeon
CTGAAAAGAATCAATTATGTACCGTAAATAGAGATGTTATTAGCAGCCTCGTTAGTACAATTATCACTTGTCACGATAATGATTTAGACGTAATATTAGTTCATGGTGCAGGTTCTTTTGGCCACCTTAGAGCGAAACAGTGGAGGCTAAATGAAGGTAAAATAGATGGTTCTAATTTCACCGCTGATGAGTTCTGTTCAACCCAAGAACAGGCTGTAGACCTAGTACGCAAGGATATGCTTACATTGAATTCTATAATCATGGAAGAATTGACAAAGGCCGATATTAGCGCGGCAGTTCTTCCACCTCATAATTGGGTTAAGGGTACTGGGGAAAATTTCGAAGGAGACTTAACTTTCTTTGCAGGAGCACCTGAAGGAATAGTGATGGTAACCTATGGTGATGTTGTCGATTGTGATGAGCCTTTACTATTCGGGATCTTATCTGGCGATGACCTTGTCACTAGATTAGCAATTGAAGTTCCAAATGTCAAAAGATTGGTATTTGCTATTGGTGGGGTAGATGGGATATTGCGTTGCCCGCCCGATAGGGCAACTGAAGATGATTTGATAGAGATTTGGAGCCCAGATATTGAATTTGAAGGTGAGCATAAACCGGATATTGATGTCACTGGTGGTATCGGTCTTAAAGCAGCCAGAGGAGCAAAAGTAGCGCATAATGGGATAGAGGTAATGATGGTGAGTGGACAACATCCTCAACGTGTGGCTGATGCTTGCATTGGAGTTGAAACTAGAGGGACAAAAGTTGTTTCAAATCATTAAATGATTGATTACTTTACAGATGAGTACTTTTTCAAGATATTTTGGACCTTTACTGTTGAAATGTTGAGAGAGAACTCTTCATGTAGAGATTGCTCCTCGCAGGTTTGAGGGATGTTGATGGCCGGCTATGACTTATCTGATGTTCCCACTATTGAACTCGATGAAAACGAGCATAGCGCACTTCTTGGTGAAGAGGCGGATAGTATCCAATCAGATTTGATGTCTGAAGCCGTTATTTGTGTAGATGAAATTGACAATGTGGTCGGTTCAGACTCAAAAATAGCCACTCATCATAATGTCGGGCAATTGCACAGGGCATTCAGCGTATTACTGTTTAATTCTGAAGGTAAATTACTACTACAACGTAGAGCTGAAGACAAAGTAACTTTTCCTGGAATCTGGGCTAACTCATGCTGCTCACATCCACTTCACTGTGATTCTGAATTGGAAGAAACTAATTCTCTCGGTGTTAAGCGGGCTGCAATTCGTAAACTTGAGCAGGAACTTGGAATTTCTCCATCCCAAATTTCACCTGATGATTTTCACTTCATTACTAAAATGAGGTACTCATCACGAATGAATGCCAGTTGGATTGAAAGAGAAATTGACCATATTCTTTTGATAAAGGCTGATGTTGATATTAATCCAAATCCGAATGAAGTTTCAGAAATCGCATGGGTCGATCAGCAACAACTTGAGGAATGGCTAATCGATGAGGAAGGAACAAAAGGCGTTATTGCACCATGGTTCCGCTGTATTGCTGCTAGGATTATGACCGATGAATGGTGGACTGCTGCTGGAGATGCTGATGCTTGTAAATCCCTTACAGACGGCATGATTCACGATATGGGTGACATTAGTCATATGTTACCAAATGCAGAAGGTAGCGATTTATTCACTGCAATCGCAGAGGTTAAACCATTTATTGAGAATCGTATTGAAAGAGCATTAACTCATACCAGTTCAGAACGACTTTCTAATGCTATGATGCATTTGATCAACGGTGGCGGAAAACGCATGAGGGCTACATTGCCCTGGCTTGTCGCTAAGGCGGTTGGAGATACTCACTCAGGATTACTTGATGTTGGTGCTGCAATTGAAACAATACACAATTTCACCCTAGTTCATGATGATATTATGGATGATGATGACATTAGAAGAGGGTTGCCAGCAGTCCATATTGCATATGATTTACCAACTGCGATAAACGCTGGTGACGCAATGCTAGCAATCGCCTTTGAGGCAATGGTTGTAGCAGATGGAATTGATTGTAATGATTTACCATTTTTAGTAAAGAGAATCGGAAGAATGGTTAGAAGAGTTTCAGAAGGTCAACAATTAGATCTTGAGTTTGAAAGTAGAGATTACGAAGTTACAGAAGATGAATATATCGAAATGATTAGAGGAAAGACTGCGGTCATGTTCTTGACCTGTGGAGAGATAGGTGCTTATCTATCTGGAGCAGATGAAGAAACTGTTCAATGCATGCATGATTGGGGATTAGCTGTTGGCCTATGTTTCCAATTAATGGATGATTTGCTAGATATACAATCTTCTACTGAGCAATTAGGAAAGCCTGCGGGCTCTGACATTGCTCAAGGTAAGAGAACTCTAATGGTAATTCACGCTCTGAAGCAAGATGATTGCCCTGAAAAGCAAACCTTGCTCAATGTACTAGGGAAAGAAGAAGAGGCGAGCGCAGAACAAGTAAGCGCTGGTATTGATGCACTTCAAAAATTAGGCTCTATTGATTACGGGAGACAACGTGCAGAGGAATATCATGCTCAAGCACATCTACTTCTTGATAGAATTCCTCAAACTCCAGGATTAATGGCATTGAGAGAATTAACTGACTTCCAATTGAAGCGTCTCAATTGAGAACAACATTCTCACCGATGCGAACTTGCCCTTCATTGATGACCTTGGCATACCAACGCGTTAAATTCGGAGCAACCTTAGCCGCAATTGTTGTGAAGCAACCATCGGTAAATGATTCACCTATTGTTTTGCAAGGTGGAGCGTCTGAAGTAACTTCAAGTACCAATTGATCGAAATGAAATTTGCTACCTATAGCAATCATTTTCCAATCCACTTCGCGAAGAAGAATATTTTCTCCGACTGAACCAGGATATACAGGATGGCCTTCTGCTTGAAGTATGGCAATCACTTCTTCACTGAACAAACATACTGCTCGCTGAGGTCCACCATGATATTTCTTATCACGTTGGAAGTCTCCTACGCAACCATCAACTGTAACTTGTAAACTCTGAACCAATGGTTTGGGAACTCCACCCTTGGGAGCAGCAAAAAGGCCCGCTATTGAGCCCTTCATCTCATTCACTCTGAGTAGTATCCAATGGAGTTAGGTTCAGGCTTCAGACCCTTACGAGTACGAATTTCTGCTACTACCTTGTCAAATAACTGAGGTGGAAGTATTTGGAAACCTAGATTTTCAGTGTTCCAAATTGCACGGCCTTGAGATGCTGCTCGGATATCGTTGGAGAAACCGAAAGTTTCTGCGATCGGAAGAACACCAACAACTGTAGTAACTTCACCATCGCTTGGCATGTCTTCGATAATTCCACGGCGGTTGGTAACTTCACGAGTTACTTGACCTAACCAATCATTAGGAACTGAAACGAAAGCCTTCTGCATTGGTTCAAGAATTACGGTGCGTGCACGAAGCATTGCACCCTTGATTCCATTACGGACAGCAGGGATAGTTTGAGCAGGTCCACGGTGAATAGCATCCTCGTGCAACTTTGCATCGGTTAGGCGTACGAACATTCCTTGAACAGGTTCGTCAGCAACAGGTCCTTTGGTACAAACTTCCTTGAAAGCCTCAATGATCAACTCACGAGTTTCGTGGAGTCCTTGAATACCCTTGGTATCGTTAACTAGAACATTTGTTCCATTGATTGCGTAAATCTTTCTCATCAAATCCTTATTCATTCCTAATTCGCCGAATTTATTTCCAGTTTCCTTAGCATCATTTGGTCTGACAGGACCATCGCCGAGATCTCCAGCACGGAGTGCAGCAACTACCTCTTCACTAAGCGCTTCAATTTCAAAGAAGAAGCGGTTGTGACGGTTAGGAGACTTTCCTTCAAATGGATGTCCTCTGTTGCTGCCTTCGATACCTTCACGATAGACTACAATAGGTGGGCTTACCTTTACCTTGATATTTTGCTCTTCTTCAATACGGTAGACTGTAATCTCCAAATGCAATTCACCCATTCCAGCGAGTAGAGCTTCACCTGTTTCTTGGTTGGTAGTAATTTGTAGTGAAGCATCAGCCTTTGCTAGAGAACGTAGTGCATCGATAAACTTTGGAAGGTCCTTCATTGACCTTGGCTCGACTGCAACTGTAACTACTGGGTCTGAGTAATGGCGGATTGGTTCAAACGGAATGAAATCCTTGTCACGAGAAAGTGTAATACCTGCAGCAGCGGAACGAATACCAGTTAGAGCAGCAATGTTTCCAGCAACTACCTTAGGTACAGTAATTCGGTCTCCTCCGACCATCATTGAAACCTGTTGAACGCGCTCTGGCTTTGCAGCACCAATTGCGTAAACTGTTTCACCTTGGGCAATTGAACCTGCGTATAATCTTCCTACAGCGACTTCTCCTGCATGAGGGTCCATCCAAATCTTTGTAATCATCATTGCAAGTTCTGCATCTGGGTCACAATTGATCATAGCCTTGCCCATAGGAGAGTCCATATCTCCATTCCAAATATTTGGAATACGGTATGGTTGAGCCTCTACAGGTCCAGGTAACTTTGATACAGCCATGTCGAGAAGAACTTCGTGAACAGGTGCTTTTGTTGCAAGTTCTTCTTGGTTTTCATCATTACAATATGCGAAGATATCAGTAAATGAGATTCCAGATTTTGCCATGTAAGGTACTGTGATTCCCCAGTTGTGGTATGCTGAACCAAAAGCAACAGTTCCGTCTGCGACAGAAACTTGCCAAATCTTCTTGAATTCATCAGGAGCGAATTGCTTGATAAGTCGGTTAACCTGCTTGATAGTCTCAGAGAAACGAGTCATCATATCTTCAGGTGTAACTTGTAATTCGTTGATTAGTCTGTCAACCTTGTTAATGAAAAGAACAGGCTTTACCTTTTCTTTCAATGCTTGGCGAACAACAGTTTCAGTCTGTGGCATTGGTCCTTCAACAGCACAAGCAAGAATAAAACATCCATCGACTGCTCGCATTGCACGAGTAACGTCACCACCAAAGTCAACGTGACCAGGTGTATCAATTAGGTTGATGAGATATGGAACTCCATCAACATCGTGAACCATAGATGCAGAAGCTGCGTTAATTGTAATTCCACGAGCTGACTCTTGATCATCGAAATCTAAAACACGTGCTGAACCAGCAAGTTCGCTTGACATCATACCTGCACCAGCGATTAGATTGTCGGAAAGAGTTGTCTTTCCGTGGTCAATATGCGCAGCAATACATAAATTGCGAATTTGAGGCAAGATATTCATTACTTCGGTTGCCTTCTTGATATTGTCTTCCTTTCGTCCCATATAAACACCAGTCCGTTGGACTTGGCCACCAGCAAGGGGTTTATCAAACCGACTCATCAAATATGCTCAAAAAACATGAGCAGTGGCTCTTTTTTAGAGATTCAAGCACTATTTGGCTTAGCGTTGCTTATGTCTTTAAAGATGGCATAAATTTCAGTTTCTCCATCAACTACATTTTGTTTTAATTGAATAATCTTAGCAGACAATTCCTCTGAGTTCTTAGATGCGCCTTGTTTCATTTCATTTGTTGCTTTGTGTAGGCTGAACATCGCTGAACGAAGGTCATCTCTAGTGCTCTTCATTTTCACAACATAAGGTGTTGAGTCAACGCTACTATTTTCGAGTATCTGAGTATTTTTCTTAATTTTCATGTCCAATATTGCAATGTCTATAGAATGTTGAGGCGTTTTCTTTAATTTGGTTGCAAGCCCGAATATTGAAAATATTTTGATTAACCACTTCGTAGGATCGAAGTGATACCACTTGATTCCATTGCGATAGTCTGCTTGGAAAATGTGGTGGAAATTATGGTATCCTTCACCGAAAGTCAAGAATGCAACCCACCATGAATCGCGACTTGTATTAGTGTCATCATATGGTTGAGTTCCAAAAATGTGTGCGATTGAATTAACACAGAATGTTCCGTGGTGTACTGCTACTGTTCGCAGCACTCCGCCCCAAATAAACCCACTAATTGCATATGGAATTCCGCCATATAGATATCCAATTGCCATCGGCAATAGCCATCCGGATGCAACACCAATTTTGAAAATATTACGATGCTGCCAAGCGATAATTTTGTTCGCTTGAAGATCCTTTACATTGGAGAAATCATTTGCATGTCTTTCTTCGACTATCATAATCCACACCATATGTGAATACCAAAAACCTCTTTTTGCATTATAGGGGTCATTATCAGTATCTACCATTTTGTGATGGTTGCGGTGGTCACTGCACCATTCAATTACAGAATTTTGAAAAGCACCGGCTGCAAATACCGTATAAAATAATGTAGCGAGCCAATGCGCATCATACGCTTTATGGGCGAAAAGTCGGTGATAGCCTGCAGTGATTGATAGGCCACACGCGAAATACATTGAGATAAAAATTACACCTTCGAACATTCCTGGAGCGCCATAATGTTTCCAAAGCAAAACAGCACCTGCAATGCCAACAATAGGAGTCAAAGTCAGGAATAAGGCGTTAACCCAACTGATTTTCATATTGTAATCACTTTGACCCATGAAATTGCGGTGGGCCTACTGCTTTTGACTGTTGGGGAGAATAAACTCCCGAGCAATTCAGTTGAGGCTAAAATCAACGAGCGGAAGCAGCGATGCGTTCCAATTCTTCTTTCTTAGAAACTGCGAATGAAGTAATATCTCCAACAGCAGCTTTGCTTAATTCATTGATGATACAGTTGGTCAGGGTTTTCTTAGATTTATGAGTACCTTGTTGTGCACCTTGTGCGAGATTACGAAGTGCTACATCTAAACGGCGAGATGGAGAAGAGTCAACAGCCTTTGGTTGAGATACTGCACCGAACTTGATACGAGTAATTTCTTCCATAGGGGCTGCATTACAAATTGCGTCAACAAAAGTTTGCAATGGATTTGAATTAGATTTTGATGCTATTTGATCTAGTGAAGATTCAAATGCTTTCATTGCACCTTGTTTCTTACCAGTATATGGACCAGTTCTCATCAATTTGTTGATGAATCTCTCGACAACGCTAAGCTTTGCTTTTCCAAACCAAGCATTTGCATGACGTCCACCAGTATGTGGAATTCCTACGGTTGAGAGATTGATATAAGGTGCTAGACCTGGGTCTTTGCAAGTAATTTCAGAAGCATCCCACTTACCGAATACTAAAGTTCCGATGCCTGCGATTGGGCGAACATCTACAACAACTTCTTCCACTGCTTCTTCAACAGTTTCTTCAACGATTTCAGCATCTTCAGACATGATAATTCACCTCAGCGGATAGGCTTCTCCTTACGTCCACGAACCATTTCGTCAAGTGATACACCATTTACTTGAATAACCTTGTAACGAACTCCAGGAATATCTCCATAGGAACGTCCCATGGCTCCACCGATACCTTCGACCATTACTTCGTCGTGTTCATCAATGAAATTGATAGCACCATCACCTGGTGCGAAAGCAGTAAGTTTGTTTCCGTTCTTGATAAGAGAGATCTTGACCGCCTTTCTAATTCCGGAGTTAGGTTGTTTAGCTTCGATACCGACTTTTTCAATAACGATACCCTTTGCTTGCGTTGAACCTGCAAGAGGGTCGTGCTTAGCACGAGATTGTAGCATGCGTTTCTTGTATCTTCGATCAGACCATCTGAATTTTTGACGGTCCTTGGCCATTTTTGCACCTGCGAATAATCCTCGACCCATCATAATCACCGCATTGAAGCAGTTCGCCGTCTTGCCTCCCATATATCAACTAAGCGGGTATTGAGGATTGATAAGAACGCATAGCGTCTTGCCCTACATATCTTGTTTTATCCCTTTTGATGAAGAAAGTTGAAACATCGGATTGAGGTGGAGTGGCCATGGCCTTTCGCGACCACCTCGCAGCAGCGACCACCGAAAAGGATGCAGTGAGTGTAATTCATGGGATGTGGGAGCATTCTAGGAACAATGGACACCCTCTGACTATTTTTGAAAACATCATTGAATGCCCTGGTCAAAGGGCAGCCATCAATCTTTTGACACGCGAAAGATTATGTGCGGCAATTGGAATATCGCCGGAGGATTATATCGACACTTTGGGTTGGGCGATGAGCAATCCGCAACAACCACAAATAATCAGCCCCAACGACTCACCATGTTTTGAAAATATTCAACAGGAAGTGGATATTACAAAGTTACCAATTCCTCATCATTGGCCTCAAGATAGAGGGCGATATGTTTCTGCAAGTGTAATCATTGCAGAGGATAATGGAATTCGTAATATGTCATTTCACCGCCAATTTGTTCGCGATAAGAACCATTTGGTAGTCCGATTAGTTCCTCGCCACTTGAGGACTATGACAATGGCTGCAAGAGAGCAAGGAAGAACAGTAAAAATTGCAATTGTAAATGCACCAGACCCAGTTGTATTACTGGCAGCAGCAATGTCTTTTGATGATAATGTGGACGAGTTAACAATTGCTGCAGCCTTGCATCAAAAGTTGTATGGAACTCCACTTAATTTGACAACTATGCCAAATGGAGTTGTCGCACCTGCCAACTCCGAGTATGTGATGTGGGGTAATATTACTATGGAAGATGATGATGAAGGCCCATATGTAGATATTACTGGAACAGTTGATGACGTTCGCCAAGAACCAGTGATAGAAATTGAAGGAGTAGCGCACAGAAACAATCCAATTTTCCACGCCTTAATACCGGGTGAAGGAGAACACAAGACACTGATGGGATTACCTCGTTCCCCTACAATAAAATCAGCGGTTAACGAGGTAGTTGAGTGCTTGGATGTTCATATGACCGAAGGTGGTTGTGGTTGGTTATCAGCGGTTGTAAAAATAAATAAGCTACACCAAGATGATCCAATCAAAGCGATCAATGCTGCTTTGGCTGGACATCGTTCGATGAAAATGGTTACAATCGTTGATCAAGATATAGACATTACCGACCCAGTTCGTGTCGAATGGGCTATGGTTACTCGCTGGCAACCGGATGTAGATACTGTAATTTTATCCAATCAAAAGGGTTCATCGCTAGATCCTTCTAGAAATGAAGATGCGACCACATCTAAAGTCGGATTCGATGCAACTATCTCTCTAGACAAGAATCCTGAAGATTTCCATTCAGTAATGTGATATTGTCACAGTTTTGATTCTATTTGTTAATAGAAGATAATTAGGACATCGAGGCAGTTATTTGAAGTGCTAATAGCGTTTCAAACAAAAACATGGCGAGTGAAAGTGGTGACCTTTTACAACACCCTCGCCGTAATCTCGGTAATCGATTTAGGTCCCAAGCCCAGAAATTCACACGTCTCGCAGCAAGCGATACTTCTAGAGAAGAAGAGAATATGGCTTGGGCTGAACAAAATGCTAGGCAAGCAATCTTGCACGATTTCACCGACCAAAGAAACTGGCAATGTTTGGCTGATATCAAATTAATAAATAGTGATGGTGAAGGACTCAATGCAGTATTAGAAGATGTTTTTGTTATTCTTGGACGTGATCCAGATTTAGTAGATCAATTGAAAGATATTGATTTTCTGATGGTTGGAGTTGAATTACTTGTCGCAGCATTTACCCGTGACCCACTAGATCCCGATATGTGGTGGCAAGTAATTTCCAATACTGATAATGAAGAGCAAGATTCAGTCGAACAAAGAATTGTTGAATTTGCACAGCGTTGTAGAACCCTAGATTTCAGTGACCAAAGAGCCAACATCATCTATGGCCGACGCTTAGAGAGGCTCAGAGAAAATGGCCACATCGATTTATTCATTGAATTGTCTAGACACTTATTGGCTCATAGGCCAAATAATCACGAATTATGGATGGAATTAGGTAGATTACATGAAAGGAGAGGGGAGATTGATGAAGCCTGGTCTTGTTATGACCACGTTCAAGCAATAAATCCTCATCAAACTCCAAGAGATGAATTTCTATTACGCCTCAAGGGGGCAATGGATGGCGAAGATAAGCAACCTTGGTCCGGACCTGATATTACTAAGCGATCAACGTTCCTACAACAAATGGAGTCGCTCTCTCAAAGAATCTCAAAGACCTCACAAGGAGCGGATGTGGAGCATGATATTGCGGTTTCAGATGAGCCAGATATTACTGACAAAGAACACCCAGATTTGAATAAAATAAAAGAATTATTGGATTCTGGAAATGCTAGTGAGGCCTTTTTCCTCGCAAGAAGACTTGTGGCAAGTGGAGAAGATTGGGCAGAAGAATGGCTTGAAAAGGCTCAGCAGGCCTTCTGAGGTGAGATATATGGTTAGTTCCGATTTCGACAACAACGAGCAGAAGCCAGTTTTTGTTTTGGCTTGGGTGACCAAAAAAGGTCAATCAATTACAAAAATGGGTGATGGTGGTAGCGTATTATTTGTTCAACATCCAGATAGAGGTTGGGAAATACCTGGTGGTCATTTAGAATCAGATGAAAGCCCAGAGCAGGCTTTGCTGCGGGAGCTAGAAGAAGAAACAGGTCTAAGTGGTCAATTGATTTCATGGAATTATGATTATTATCCAAATGGATGGGTCGGCCATGTCATTGTTGAAGATAATTTACAGCATTCATGGAGTGTGGATGACAAAAATGTCAAACAAGTAAAATGGTGGTCTGAAACACCACCTGTAATTCAATGGACTATTCAAGAATTTGAAGAATTGTCAGCGTGGGCTCATTCTCTATAGAATTAATGGGCTATTATTCTGTAAGCATGGTTAGTTCAGTAAGTCGGGTAATCCATTTGGCTTTGTCAGTTTCATCCTCACAAATCGCTTGGCAAATAGCCGCTAACATTGGATCTTCTACAGAATTAGGTTGTTTCATTAGTTTGATAAATAATTCAACTTCTGCTAATTTCCCGAGTTTTGAAGCGATTGATATCAGAGCACGGAGATCAGGTCTATCTTCTCCAAGTGTGTCTTCTGGTAGCCTTTCTACGCACCATTCGAAAACACCGATAATATCGAGTGGGTTTACTTCTAGTATTGGAGCATCTTCATCAATATCTCTTGGTTTTGCATTATCCACTTGTATTGACATCCTTTCAGCATCTTCTTTCTGATTGCCTATTGATAATTCAATGAATAGTGAGCCCGCTTCCAATGCCATGCCGACTTGTTGCGCTAAGATTGCATGTTCATGAGCATTCCAAGCATGGCGTGCAGCATCAAACATATGCCCTATTGATGCTCTAATTCTGCTAGCACCTAAACGTGAGATTGCGATTGTTTCATGGGCATGGCCTTCGCTTCTTGAGATATCTCCATAAACCTGAAGAGCCATCAATTGCTGACCAATTGCCATATGGAATGCAGCTTTATTGAGGAGGGACAAATCATGTTCTCTTCCCGCCTTTGCAACACTTTTCAACCTAACCTCAGCCCAATTCAAATCTTCTTGAGCAGTTTCAATCTCGCCCATTTCAAAGCAAACTAGTCCTTTTTCCATTCTTAGGCGGCCTTCTAAAACGAGATCACGAGTTTCTGGAGTTTGACAAATTACAATTGCATCCTCAATCGAATTTAGTAAGTGAGTATCTCCTAACATGCGGCGCCTAACCAACGAAAAGGTTGCTGCTTGTGCAGCGGTAAATTGTGGAGTGATCAGTCCAACCAATTCTGCAGCATCCAAAAACAATCCAGCCTCAGCAATACTCAGCCAATTATCAAATCCCATTTCATCACGCCAAATAGTGGCGGTTTCAATATCAACAGGCCCTAATTTTCTCCATTTTGAGATGTAATATCCTGGCGCTTGAGAGACATTAATTTGACTCATCCTCAATCCTCCTTTCGCTTAGATTGCGTTAGATGAGAAATAAATGCAGTTTCAGCACGAACTCGGTCAGATTTTCCACTCCAACCTGCAGCGCCATCATGTCCTCCACCTTCGCCGCCGATTTGTTCAGCCACTTTTTGCATAATATTGCCCAAGTGAACACCTTGTCCTGTACTAGATCTCGGTGCCCTTGCCGTCAGCCGTGTTTCACCATCTCGATATCTGGATACTAGAGATACTTCTGCCCCTGTTCCTAGTATTAGACTGGCCAACCTTCCTTCTAGCGTTCCTGAATATGAATGGACAAGATTCCAAGGTCCTGCTTCAATGCTATTGCAGCGAGATAACCCACGAACTAGAGCACCTCGTTCACTTGGAGTTGTTATTTCAGTCTCAACAAATTGTAAAAATGCAGCATAATCAAAAGATTCGTCTGCAAGAAGGCTAACCGCTGTTTGAAATGCACCTAAATCTGAGTGCTTGAATCTTGCAGTATCGGTTATCAATCCAGCGAGTAGCATTTTCCGTACAGGAATGGTTAGTGACTCTGGATAGAATTGGTGCAAGTAATCATTGACTATTTGCGTTGTAGCCCTAACATCCCATTGTATATTCAAGTCACCTTCATTCAATTGCCAATCATTTGTTGAATGGTGGTCCAAAATACATAGTGGCACACCTTCTGGCAATTCTATACCTACTTGCCCTAATGCAGCAGCATCGACAATGACAATACCGCCCAAATTTACTGGCCAAGCAGGGTTATGAGCTGACATTTTTCTAAAGGGGGCTTGTAATTTTTTAACTACTCTTTTTGCAACTCGTCCTAAGTGCAGTCCACCCGCCATCATATTGGAATCGATAGATGAAAGTGCAATAGCGGAGCCAATGGTATCCATGTCACCGTTTTTACCAGTTAAAACTGGCACAGTACCTCGTGAGCAAGCATCATTCAACCATGTATGCAATGCATCCAGTTGAGCCGCTTTGGATTGAATATCTTCACTCACGACTCTCCCTCTAAGACTTTCTTGAGTTCTTGATAAGTTTCTATCAACTGATTCTCTCTTTCCAAAAATCGCTCGAGATGTTCTTTCAGAGCATTCAAGGTTGTTTCCAATTCAGTTACCAGTGCGTCTCTATCTGCGACTTCAATAAGAACGCCGCTCAATTGTTTGTGCAATGCAAGTTCACTAGGTTGATCCTTAACTGTAATAATCGTCATTTCCAATTCTTGTACTTGTGCTTTTAGCGAAGCCACTTGGCTACGAGCTGCCTGCATATTGTTGACGACTACCTGAAGTTGTTCCATTGTTGTCATGCTCTCACCATTATATCTCAATTGCTAGGGGTTGATGAATGCTCGTTAATTATTTTTAGAACACTATCAACTGCGATTAGTCCTCTAATTCTTGTATTCCACATGGCTCTAAGGTCCTTCGCCACTAGATTATTCAGTTCAAAATAGAAACTCGAACCATCCTCAGAAAAAGTGACTGCCTCATCGGTTGTTAAACAATCTGCTAAGGCTTGAGTTTCTTGTAAACTACGTGATTGTACAGTTAAATTAAGTTTCCAAGACGGGGTCATCAAACCACCTGCCTTTACCCCGAAGGGTAGAGATCACTCCTCTTCGTCAAGTTCGCCCGCAGCAAGACGGCGCTCGTAATCGAGAGCTGCTTGCTGTGCGATATAAGCCATATCAGCAGTAGTTGCACCTTCAACAGAGCGTCTAAGGATACGACTGTTTGCATCTGATGCACGAGTGAATGGTTCCCAAGCTCCGCCAGCGAATGTGTGGCTACACTTTGAGCAAGACCAAATTCCTACGGACTTGCGAGAAACCTTTCGGTATTGGCAAACAGGACAAGTATATTTTGCAGTCTTCTTTGCTAGCGCAATACCTGAATTACGTCTAACAGAAACACCATATCGTGCTCCGAATCTTGCTGTTGCGCCTGCTTTTTGTGTTCTCTTTGCCACTCAGTTCCCCTCCTGGTTTGCTACGAGTTTACGAAGGTCAACACAGCGAGACTGTGCGACATCGAATATCTCTGCAAATTCTTCCGGAGTGAATACCCCTTTTAGCCCCTTCTGTAAGGAGTGGAGGTGACCTTCATCTCCAAGTGTGATATGAATGCGCTCATCTCCACCTAATTCTTCTTCTGCTGATGGGTCAAAAACATAGCGTCCGCCAACACGAGTAAAGGATGCCATGATAGGTGTACTCTTTACTTTCAGAGTGTAATCTTCACCGACATCAAACCGTTCCGCAGGAACGATTGCAGTTCTCAATGCAGCGATTGCTGCTAGAGCACAAGCATCAAACATATTCCCTTGGTCTGATAGTACGTGGATGTCAATCATTACACCCCATACTTTCTCACCAGGTACAATACACAGTTTTTCCATGTCAATACATCCTGATTCACGAATACCTCGGTCAACAACGCGACCTAATTCAATAGATTCAGGAGAAGGTGGGCCAGGTTCGTATTTTCTTCCTGCAATTGGGCGTAATTCAGCACTGCACATTAGAGAACCTTCATTTGGTCTATCTGGCCAAGGTGTTCTCATCTCAAATTTGACACCAGCGTAGATAATTGTATCTCCCCAGACTACCTTTGCAGATCCTTCACCGTTGTATAAACAATCAGTTTCTAGGACAATATCCCTAGCTTCCCACTGTTCACGGCCATCGAGGCGAGCACCAGCTTCTGCTAGACGTGCAAGTTCTTGACGAAGTAAAGTTGGAACTAACGCTACCATCAGTTCTCACCTCCTTCATATCTTCGCTTTAGAGCATCAACCATAATTTCGTGAATTTCTGCAGCAGCCTTGAAGTTGTACTCCATTGCTAAATTGAACTCATCTGGTGATAAGTCACCATCCATTTGTAAGAATGCGATTTCACCAGTGTTTGGTAAAATTCCAACAGGAAGGTCGGCTTGACCATAGTTATCCTCTGCCTTATCCAAGTCAAGAACTACTATGTCCTCTACTTTACCACTTGCAACACCGACCAATAGGTCACGCATTGGGATTCCAGCATCGGCTAATGCGACTGAAGCAGCAGTAATTCCTACGCAACGAGTTCCAGCTTCAGCGGATAGAATTTCAATTTCTACGCGAATTTTACTACGAGGGTATCTTTCACAAATAACTACGGATTCTAATGCCTCTGCAGTTACCTTGGAAATTTCTCTACTACGGCGATTGTACCCTGGACGGATACGATCAGAAGTTGAGAACGGTGCCATGTTATATCGTACGTCAATAACGCAACGGTCTTGACGTTGAATCTTACGAGGGTGGGCTTCCATAGGTCCATAGACTGCAGCAACTGCAATATTCAAACCATGCTTAACCCATGCTGATCCATCTGCACCAGGAAGAATCCCAGCTTCAATTTCAATCGGTCTCATTTCATCAATTTTACGACCATCTAATCTTAGGCCATCATCTCTTAGTAGTTTTACATCACCATATCCGCCCATCAGGCATCACCTCTTTTTGGAGCACTTTTTTCTAAAGCAGATAAATCTGCTGAGAATGTTTGTTTGTGGCCAGAGTTACCAGCCAATTTTATTGCGCTACGAGCCCATGAGATTCCTTCTGCGGAACCATCGACCAAAACCTTTCCATTGTCACCAACCATTATTCGGCAGTCACATATTTCTCTAAGTCTTAGTAGGGTTTCGTTATTGTTGCCACGAATCCTTTCAACATGATTTACTGGAACTGAAAGAATAGCGCCTTCATTAATACGTCGTAATCCAACGCCCTTCATTGTAAGAACTACATTGTGACATTCATCAACTTCCTGAACTCTTGCCATTACTGAATCGCCGACACCCATGTGTTGGCGGGCTGCACCGAATTCAACCTTCCAAGGCGCTAATGACATTGGAAGGAGTCCTTGGAATGGACCATTAATGTCCATGAACCATAGATTATTTCTGACCTCTGCTACAGTTGCGATAATTAAATCACCACTCCGAGGCATATATGCAGCATTGATTGGGTCTACTGAGACCGTGTTATTCATCTCGCGAACCCAGCCTAAGCGGGTAGCAATAATTTGTTCATTTTGTGCCAGTGCACCACTTCCTACGCGCTTTCCAGATAACGGCCCGATAGCCATTCCTGGAGTCACGAGGCGCAGCTCGGCGCCGATTTGACCTTGGGACATTTGTTTCTCTCCAACTCGCCGACCCACCGACCCATGATAAAGCAAACCCTTTGACACTTGTTAGATATTACACTGTACTGCGTTTATTTAGAAATAGAGACTAGCAATATCAAGTTCACATTTCTTTGACTTCAGCATCGGATGAACGTTGCATTACTTGGCCTATCAGTTCGCCCTTCATTCCACCAGGGCATTCGATTACGCAGGCCCATGAACCATCTTCCAACCAGCCTTCCTTTTTCAGGTATGGCCGTAAAAGTTGGTTGACCTTACCCATAGTTGCACCGGATATCTTGAATGCTAATTTCACAGATTCAAATGATAGCGGAATCAACGGTTTCAGTTTTTCTACAGCATCCTTAACTTGGTCTTCTAACCGTTTAAACGGATCAACAGAATATCTACATTCATCTAGTGCTAATTCGATTCTTGTTTTTGGATGCGGGCTTTTTGTCTTCGGGTCAACTGCTTGGGAGTGAATATGGTGGATGATTTGTTGCTTCATTTTCTCAACCATAACCTTTCTTTGATTGGTTGTCAACTGAATGCTACCCTTTTCGAGGATAATTTTAGTGATTTCAATAATATCTTGAGTGGCAAAGGTATTTTCAATTGCCTCGGAAGTAGGTCTTTCTCCACCTCTAGCATCATGAAACACCTCGTCCATAGCCAAAAAATCATCAATTCTTACAGAATCTGGATTTTCTTTGAATTGATCAACAAGAGTCGGGTCGACAAGTAACTCGTAGCGTTTGCCACTCTTTTCCATTCGCGCTAAAACAGCATCATCCATACTAACCATTAGTTCCCCTCAAAGTAGGATATGTAGACCAAGCACTAAGGCTTAGTGTATGATTTTGAATGGAATTACTCTTCTAGAGGTTTTAGTCTGTCAATTTGTTTGTTGACATCATCTCTATCTAGAACTCTATATCCCTCGCCATCGATGACGGTAACTTCAACAGCATCTCGGTTCAATTCAGAACCGTTCGCATTTCGCAAAGCCTCAAGCCCTAACTTCATTGCTGCATTTTGAGTTAGACCATCTTTCCAGTGACTCTCAAAGTGTTCAACAACAGAATTTCTTCCTGAGCCAATTGCGCCAGCATGGTACGATTGATATGCTCCTGAAGGGTCTGTTTCGTAAAGATGGATTCCATTTGCATCAACTCCACCGATTAGCAGGGCAGTACCGAATGGGCGTGAACCACCGTATTGGGTGAAAGATTGCTTGAAATCACAGATACGCTTTACCAATACATCAACTGGTATTGAAGCCGCATAAGTGATTCGATTGATTTGGGATTCAACACGAGCTCTTGCGACTAGTTGCCGTGCATCAGCAACTAAACCTGATGTTGCAACACCAATATGACCGTCGATTTTGAACATTTTTTCAATAGATTCAGGGATTATCAATCGGCTGCTAATTCTCTTGTCGCAGACCAATACAACTCCTTCTCTGAATTTCAAGCCTGCTGTTGTGGTTCCTCTCTTTACTGATTCACGTGCATATTCAACTTGGAATAATCTTCCGTCTGGGCTAAATGTTGTTATTCCGTGGTCATATCCTCTTCCGCTTGGTTGCATACTTGACACCTCTAATTTGTCTTTAAGGCGACACTTTATGATGATGATGGTCTATTTGGATGGACCAACATCACCAGTGTCTCTCTCTAACAGGCCATTGAAATCCTCACCCCATATCAACCCTCCCAATTACAACTAACCCGTAGGATAAATTGCTAGGGTTGTTTAGCGTAGTCATGCGAGTCGCAGTTCTATCAAGTGGTGGTAAGGATTCTTGCGCCGCTTTATGGTGGGCAATGTGCAAGGGTTGGGATGTTGCATACTTGGTGACAGTTACTATTTCCGGTGGTGACTCGCATATGTTCCAAGTTCCAGGTGTAGCTGCAGTTCAGTATCAAGCACAACTTTGTGGAATTAAATGGATAAATGTTGCTAGTGAAGGAATACAAGAACTAGAGATCGATGATTTACAAGCAG
This sequence comes from Candidatus Poseidoniaceae archaeon, assembly GCA_028821785.1. Taxonomy (GTDB): domain Archaea; phylum Thermoplasmatota; class Poseidoniia; order Poseidoniales; family Poseidoniaceae; genus MGIIa-L1. The sequence continues at coordinate 18,018 of JAPKFC010000028.1, forward strand.
AATTAGCAAAGTTGGATATTGATGGAATTGTAAGTGGGGCTCTACGTTCAGATTATCAAAAAAGTCGTTTGGAGAGAATGTGTGAAAAATTATCAATAATTAGTTGGACTCCATTGTGGCACCAATCCTCTAAACAGCACATGAGAAACTTAGTCGACAATGGCTTTGGGGTAATGCTTACAGGCGTTAGCACTGAGGGAATGGGTGAAGAATGGCTTGGACATACGCTTAGTAAAGACTCACTTACTAAATTAGAAGAACTTTCAAAAAAATATAGATTCAATGTCGATGGCGAGGGTGGAGAGTATGAAACTCTTGTTTTGCATGGCCCGCATATGAATGGGAAATTAACCGTAGATTATCAATCGCACTGGGATGGCGTAAGGGGCCATTTAGAATTTAGCACAATTGATGTGGTCAATAATTAATCACAGAATTGCAGCTCTTGCAAGAGCAACAGTTTCATCAACAATTTCTCCAGAAACTCCAATGTGATTTGCTGGCTCGAACATAGCCTCTAATTCTTCAGCAGAGAATGCAGCAGCAATCGCCGGAGTTCTAGAGCAGACATCGATTAATTCTTCCTTGTTGGCAACTGCTGTGAATGATGCTTCACGTAAAATTTCGTGTGCTTCATCTCTAGCAATACCATGGTCAACAAGATCTATCATCACTTTTTCAGCCATAACCAGACCACGTTGAGATTTGATATTCTCCATACAGCGCTCAGCGTCAACCCACATAGTGGACAATACTTGGCGGGTTTTTGCCATTACATCTTCGCATAACGCAGAAGCGTGTGATAGAGTAAATCTTTCAGCACTGGAATTAGCCAAATCTCTTTCATGCCACAGTAGTGCGTTTTCGTAAGTTGGGATGATGAATGAACGAACAATTCTAGCCAATCCACTTGCATTTTCTGATTTGATTGGATTCTTTTTGTGAGCCATTGTCGAAGAACCAACTTGCTTCTCAACATCAAAGCCTTCACCTGCTTCAGCAATTTCTGAGCGTTGCAGATTTCTAACTTCTTGAAGAATCTTTTCGCAAGTACATGCGACATTTGCTAGCCAAGAAACATACTCGATATAACGGTCTCTTCCAACAACTTGAGTGGTTGCCAATGGAACTCCAAGTCCTAGATGGGTGAGTATTAGTCTTTGAAGTTCTCTTGCATTTACTCCTTGAGCAGCACCTGTGCCAACAGCACCGAGGAACTTTCCAACTGAAATACGAGGACTTGCTTCATCCAGTCGGATTAATTGACGGCGCATTTCATCAAGCCAAACTGCTGCCTTTAGACCAAAGGTGATCGGAACTGCAGCCTGACCATGTGTGCGGCCCAGCATTACGGTATCACGTTCTCTTTCAGCGATATCAGCACAAACTCCAATCAATAAACAGAGTTGTTCTCTGAGTAATATGATACTATCTCTCAATTGTAATGCGACCGCAGTGTCAACAATGTCATTAGAAGTTGCACCTAGATGAATACACCAACCTGCATCGCCAGCAGCTTCAGCCATGGCCTTAGTTAATGCCATGATATCGTGTCTTGTTTCAGCCTCTATTTCGGAAACTCTTTCCTTGGTTACAGAAGTTGAATTTGCGATTGATTTTACGATCTCATAATCGGATTCAGATACACGCCCGAGTTGCATATGAGCCCAAATTAATGCTCTCTCAACCTCTAATTGTCTTTCATGTCGTCCAACTTCTGACCAGATGTGTTTGAAGTCTTGACAGCCATAGCGGTAATCTAACGGACAGAACGCCATGTTGTTGTGGTTTTGCCGCCGCTTCTTCAACCTTGCCTTTGAAATCCCTGCACTCTATTCGCCGCAACAATGGCTGTAGATTGAATCTAGGCGTCATCAACAATGACTGGACTCATCACCGAACGGATGAGAATGATGGCAAGTGCGGTTGAGAAAAAGAATGCAACTCCGACATAGAGTGAAATATTGAACCACATCATTCCTAAGCCAATTAAGGACATATAGGAAACGACTTGACAAATCGCTGAAGCTATTTTCAAGCTGTTGATCCGTTGAGGACTCAATTCATCAACATGTTCAAGCAAAAAAGTGTAAATTAAGAAGTATATCCCCTGGAATGGCAAAGTTGCAGCAATAATCGCTAAGGCTATTTCACGAATGAATTTTGGATTAGTTTCCTGCGCTATGCCCTGAAAAAGCATAAATGCAGTATTTGTTCCAAGAAGTGCTGCCATGATTGTCCAACGCTTATCTTGTGCAGATGTTCGGCTTTCTACATTGACCGAATTATCATTCATAGACCCTCCGCAATTAGCAAATGGTTTGAGTATTGCCCTAACTTAACGGTAAGCAATACGGTTTTCAAATAGAATCTAAAATCTCGAAGTGAATAATTAGCCCAGTAATTTTAATATTGAACCGGTTATTGTTGCGACTATCAATAATAGAATCATCATGGACACAGGACCGTATTGATTTTTATCTTCCAAGGCAGTTCCCCAAAAGCCATGTTTTGACATCGCTTCTCCGAAATTAGCAACCTCTTCGAACTCAGGAAGTGCCCTTCTTGGAATGCGCTCGCCCTTTCTTACTTCGTCGCTCATGAACACAGTGGTGCAGACTTCGTTTATTGGCATTGCCCCAAAGATGTAGGAATTTTAACAATACTCTTGATATTGAAATGATAGCAAGGCATTAACACCGCTGGCGCAAAGGTTGCAATATGGCAAGGTACTCGCTAGGTGCTAAGGGTCAATCAATCCACCTTGCAATAGAAGGTTCAGTAGGTGGAACTTCTTTGGCTCTTCACCTAGCTGCTGATGCAATAGAAAATGGTGGAAGAGTCATTTGGGCCGGCAAAGAACTACCAAACGCAGTACGCTTTTCACAATTATTTACACACTTGTCCCTGATTCAATCCTCTAGATTCCATGCCATGAGCATTGCAGGAAATACGGAATTGGCAGTATCATCAATTATTCAAGCAATGAATAGTTTGCCTGCAGTTTCAATGATAGTTATAGATGACTGGTGTGATTCTAATGGTAGAATCGCTAGCAACGATATAACTCAAATGGCCAAATTATGTGATGAAAAGAAAGTGGAGGCTACATTATTATTGGTTTCAAAAGGAAGCATAGATGCAAGTGGTAATTCCAAAGATGTAATCGTTGCAAGATCTGCTAATGCAATGCAAAAATCCGGTTTTACTATTGCCACTCTAATAAGAACAAAAGATGGACCTTTTAGGACACTGAAAATCGGTGATGAAAGTAGTGATTTAAAACTCGAAGAATCCGGTTTCAATTATGTTTAATCACTCTTCTTCGCCAAGTAATTTAGCCATCTCGTCAAGCGCTTCATCGTCTGGCTCATCAAATTGCTGCGGGTTTTTTGCTGCCCCACCCAACTCATCATCGCCGGCAATCTTTGGAGCATTATCCCTGAGAACTCGTGAACGGTTTTCTAATCCTTTACGCAAAACGAATCTAGCCATCAAAACAAAAATGACGATTGAAATAATATAGGCTAGATTCTTGGTGGTCTCTTCATCCATAAAGATACATCAAATATCGCTTGATATTGATGCTTTCGCTTTGATGATACATCAGGAGTATCATTATTGGTCCCACTTTAGTGGCCGGGACAAGTGTCTTCGATGGTCCGAAGGTGGCTGAACCCAGCCGCGATGTGGTGGGTTTTGGGGATTATAAATCCAAATATTTTCTTGCAAGTTTTTACAAGCAGGACAGCGTAACTTATTGTTTCGGCCCTGACTTTTTACAGTCTTACCACATTTTTCACAAGGAGGTCTACGTTTATTTCTCTCTGAAGCTTCAACCAATTTTAACTTTTCAAGGTGAAGTGCCCCATCCTCTGCAAGAAGACCTTTTCCTTTTATCAAATCTCCAGCTTGTAACCACTGTGCTAAGTTTTTAACATCTCCAGATTGAGAAAATGCCATCCATGTTGATTCTTCAATAGGGACTTCTTCTCCCTCAGTTATTTCTCCATCATTGGAATCCATTTTTAGAATCACATGACCACGGCTAAGTACCTTTGTTGAAATTACCTTACCACTGAATATCTCGGTCAAATGATCATCACTCGCTTGGTTTGTCATAAAAATTCTCATTCCGCTAGATGGCTGAGTCGCTTCAGCCTCTAACAATTTCTTTGCAGCATTATTGGCGGTTTTCTTATCTCTTGCACGGACTCCAAACAGAACAGGGCAGTTTCCTCTCGGTGCGATTAGACTTCTTCCCTTTCTAGAATCCCTTGACATAAATGTTCCTTGCCATGAATCAATAACGCTCAAAGTTCGTTCACATATTTCTCTTACATTTGATGAACAATCATCTCTCCAAGCAATCGCTTCCCATGTAGGTGACTGAGCAGCCCATGAGGTTGCAGCAGTTGCGCCAATAATACCATGGCTTCCCCACGATTTATCTGCAATAGGTGCTTGTGATAATACAACATTTTCAGCGACAGCCATTCTATAGAACGTTTCATCTGGCTGTTCATTAAACCAAACCATTCCAGGTTCAGTCGGTACTTGCGGTCTATCATTATGTGTTGATTGTTCAACTTCACCTTCCAATGGTGCAATATGTTCATTCCACCAATTATCAAGATGTTCTAACAAAGATTGAGTGACGGTTTCTAACTGCTTAACATCGGTGATAGCATTCGATTGTTCATTCAATAAAACCAATTCTGCAGCCATAGCAGCATTACCACGGGTACGCTTTTTAGCGAATGGCCATAACCTGACTAATCGTGTTTCTCTAATAGAAACATAAGATGGTAAATTTTCCAATAATTGATGGAATACGAGGGTTGTACAACCGCCAGCGAGAGTATCGGTATCATCTAATCCTAGCCAACCCATCGCCATCACACCGGTTTGAAGTCAATCCCTTCATGCTCCTCGTCAATCATCTTACTTATCTCACCTGCGATACCGATATCAGGATTTGCTCTGAAACTTCTAGCCCCATAAGCCCACCCAACACCAAGATCACATTTACGGTCCCCGAGCATCAAATCCAGTGGGTGCGGAGGTATTTTTTTCGTTCCCCACCAGTCAACATCTCTCAGAGTTGAATTGATTTCGATGACCCCTCTTCCATCGATTAGATTAGATTTATCATAATTTCCATCACGAAGAATTTCACTGCCTAATGATAACATTCCTGGATATGGTTTGCGACAGGCGCACATATCTCTAGACCTATGCGGACATGCTAGAATCACATCGATGTGAGCATAGGAGTCTTCATCCAATAATTGTCTTCTCAGTTCATCATTGATTGCGTGTAAAGTTTGTTCAGTCCACAATCCACGCATTATTGGTGATTGATTTGTTACAATACAGATTAACCAACCATTTCGTCGTAATGTTGCGATAGATTTTCCAGCACCGGTTAGCATTTTTACTTGCTGTGGAGAATTAACATATGTGGAATAACCCACATTGAGCACTCCATCTCTATCTAAAAATGCTATACCACCATGAAAATGCTGTTCATCTAGGTTTGATCTATAAGGTGTGATTTGAGCAATAACACCTCGCATAGTTTCGCTCAAAAGGTTCTCCATCAAGTGTTTTGTTGTAATCAGTGGAGTAAGTATTGAAATGTAAGTTGATAGAGGTCTGCTCAATGCTGATGAGTCCATCTACGGCAACATTGCTTGGCGTCATAGGAATGGCGCTACTGGCAATTAGTTGGTTTGGACGAAACAAATCAATGACCCGCATCGCTCAAGTGGGTTGGGTTTTTGTTGGATTGTATTTCTTTAATGATTCATTTAGATATCTAGAACATGACGATGTTGTTTTGGTGATAATGTCTGCTCTAACACTGCCAATGGCCTTGGCAATGGCATGGTGGGAAGGGCAAGAAACTAGCGAGGGGACTCGAAATGCACAGAATTGGGCAAGAGGTGCAGTGGCATTCGCAGGAGGACCGTATCTTCTGATTGCCCACATGCCGTGGTTGAATGTAATCGCAATTTGGATAGTAGCCTCACAATCAGCTTGGATGCTGCGATTTTCTGGAGGACAAGATATTCAATTGGGAGAGACATGGGTCAATACCGATGCGGGAGTTGTCACTTGGGATGCCTGGGAAGGTAATCGCTGGTTTAGTGCAGAAATGATTGGTGAATATCCGATTCATACAGAATTGATTCTAGCAGATGGTTCGATGATTGGTATTAATTTCGTTCTCGCATGTACTGCACTGCAATCACTAGTGGTATTCATTGGTGCGATTTCAGTATTGGATATTGATTGGAAGAGACGTCTGCGTGCATTATTCCTTGTAGTTGCAACAATACATATTCTCAATATTTTCAGAAATGCAGGATTGATTTGGATGCACCTAACATATACTACTTGGGAGTTTAATGGACTTTCAGTATTTGACTTTGGTCACGCCTATGTGGCGAGAGCAGTTTCTTTATTTGCCATGTTTTTGATGGCCTTGATCATGTTTGATATTTTGCCCGAATTACACAAGCATATTCTCCGTCTTCTCAAACCTTTAACTGCGAGAAATGGTAAATCTGATTCTAAACAGTTTGAATCTGAATAAATCCTGTGGTGGAATAGATTAATAGGTTTTGGATGTAACCAAAAAGTATGGATGTAGTCAAGCGTTTCCC
>JAPKFC010000029.1 GCA_028821785.1 Candidatus Poseidoniaceae archaeon
CCAGTTACTTGCTCAATTCCGACCAAATATCCACTTTCGCTTTCATCACAAAATGCATATGCGATTCCATCTTTTCCAGCACGAGCAGTTCTTCCGATTCTATGAACATAACTTTCAGGCTCATTTGGTAGGTCGTAATTGAAAACGTGAGTAACATCATCGACATCTATACCGCGACTTGCGATATCAGTTGCCACCAATATTGGTATGTCACCATTTTTGAATCCAGCAAGAGCCTTAGTTCTCGCCCCTTGACTCTTATTGCCATGTATTGCTGAGGCATCGACTCCACTTTGTGCTAGTTGTTTTACCAAGCGATTAGCACCATGTTTTGTCCGTGTGAATACAATTGCACATTGAACCTTTTCAGCTTTGATAATTTTTACCAATAACCTGCGCTTATCGGCCTTTCTTACAAACATAATCTTCTGAGTGATACGTTTGACAGTTTTCTGTTTCGGGCTCACATCGATTGTGATTGCATTTTTTAGTATTGAATCTGCTAATTCAGCAATGGTCTTAGGCATGGTTGCACTGAATAACAAGTTTTGTCGCTTTTTTGGTAATAGTTGTAGAACTTTACGAATATCTCGAATAAATCCCATATCTAACATTCGATCTGCTTCGTCAAGAACAAAGAATTCAACTTTTGTAATGTCGATATGTCCCTGTCCAATCAAGTCAAGAAGCCTTCCAGGTGTTGCTACTAAAATATCAACACCTCTTCTAAGTTTACTTACTTGTGCTCCTTGTTTTACTCCTCCAAAAATAACCATGTGAGAAATGTCCATGTGTTTGCTATATGCGGCAAAGCGTTGGTCAATTTGTGCGGCTAATTCCCTCGTAGGGCTGAGAATCAACGCCTTTATGGACTTATTAGAATCAGTTCTATTATTCATTATTTCAAGAACAGGAAGCGAAAAAGCAGCGGTCTTGCCAGTCCCAGTTTGAGCAACTGCTAACACATCGCGTCCATCTAAAAGAGGAGGAATCGCTTGTTCTTGGACCGGGGTTGGAGTCTTATATCCTTCAGCTTCTATTGCTTTTAGGATATTTGGCGAAAGGCCTAGGGATTGAAAAGTTGACATAAAAACACCTGAAAAAAATAACTTTGGATGGTAGGTACAAGGGACTTACATTTGCATGGCCCAAACCACCTGCTATTAACTCGCTTGTACTAAATGGCCAAATAACTCGCTGTTGAGGATGATAAAATCTACACGAGGACATTATTAATCACCAAAAGTGGACGAGACGAGATTTGAACTCGCGGCCTCTACCATGCCAAGGTAGCGATCTTCCAACTGATCTACACGCCCATAGGTTGCTTCAAGCAAACCGTCCACCTGCGGGACCGCCATAAGGATTTTCAATTGCTCAATAGGATATTTGGACTAAAAACACCGAATTGACGGTGTAATCCGCTTTTTCTTTATTATGGGTTGAATGGATAATATAGAGTTAGTATGAGAAATAAAGAGATGGAAAAGGATTTGCAAAAAAGTTTGGATGATGGTGCATCAGTTTGGGTAATTGGTGATGTCCATGGATTTTCAATAACCTTTGAAAATTTGGTTGATATGTTGGAACTATCAGAAAAAGATAGAGTTGTTGTTTTAGGTGACTTGATAGATAGAGGTCCTGATAGTTACAATGTAGTAAAAGCAGTTCAAACCGATTCAAGAATATATTCTACCAAAGGAAATCATGAACAAATGATGGTCGAGGGTTTTATTCCAAAAGGTATATCTCACAAACTTGAAGCAAATTTATGGCTCAGAAACGGTGGTATAGAAACTGCTGCTTCATACATAAGGGCATTTACGGATCATAGTGGAGAAGAAGATAGTGCGGCTTTAGAGCAAGAAATTATTGCTGATAAAAAATGGATGAATAGTTTACCTGCACATGTAATTCTTGACAAGTGGAGATTAGTTCATGCAGGATACGATCCACGAACCGAATTGGATGAACAAGGTGAGGCTGAGCATTTGTGGATTCGTACTCCTTTTCATAATTCAACAACTGCCATAGATGAGCAGAGATGTGTTGTATTTGGCCATACTCCTACTATGCTTTTATTTGGTGATTCAGATGATTCTTATGGTAATATTTGGTATTCAGATGTTAGGTTGGAAGATGGTCGAGCAGCATCTATTGGGATAGACACCTGTCTTTTCCATAAACAACAACTGCCAGCATGGCTGAGTGCAATCAATCTACAAACAATGGAGATTAAACAGATGCCAAGAGTTGAAGTTTGGGATGACCGAGCAAGACATCTAGCAAAAACCCCGTAAATGAATTGATGATGTAGATACGATTGGCTTGGGATATGGGCAAACATCCAGGTGGTATTTTGGGTGATGTCAAGACTCCAGATAAACCACCTCACGTTCCTGAAAATATTGTTGAGAAAGTAATCAAATCATTATCTGGTGAATTAGAAGCAGTGTTTACTCCTTGGATAGCAGATCGATTCGAGTTAGTATGGTTAGAGGTTGATGATGACCGTTTAGGAATGACTCGCTTTGAAGAAGGTGCTAATGAATTACTTCGTCGCCGTAGGTTACGACTTGACCCAGGTGAGGTTACCATTGGACTTCACCCAGCACTTCTTGAAGATATTCCATTGTATGAGCATACATTTGTTCATGAGTTACTGCATGCTAGCGGTCTAACACTCCATTCAAAGAAGCACGATTCGTTGACTACTATGCTTGCACCTGCTCCGAAAATGAGTGAATCAACTCTCTTGCGGAAAATGAGAGATGGGTTGCTTGGGCAATCCAAAGTATCGCATTGGAATTGCAAAAATTGTGGCTTTGTTTGGGACCGTAAAACGGTAAGAAAGCCAAAGCGCTGCCTCAAGTGTGCAAAACCTTTGTGATTTACCTAAAACATTGCTTTGAAACGATTTTGAGTGGTTTTATTGTATCACAATAACATGTAATTGCTATTTGTTCATGTGCAACATTCATCAATAGTTGGCTCCCGCCTGTGGATAAGGGCGTATAGTGTAGCTTGGATATCATTTCGGCCTTCTAAGCCGAAAACTCGGGTTCGAATCCTGATACGCCCGCTTCCAATCAAAGATGCTGATGTTGTGTTGCATTGGGCTAAATTTCTGAAAGAGTTGTAATGGATTAAGTGCGGTATAACCCGATGCACTCATATATGAATGGTCAGTCGGCGACTTGTTCACTATGAAGCGAGGTTCACGTGCTTGGAAGAAAACCGGAAACCAGCGGTGGAAGTGGCGACGCAAGAAGCTACGACGCCGTAAGCGCGCTCGCAGACAAGCCAAGGCTTGATGTGGTGTACAATCCATGGGAGTATAGTATAGCTTGGTAGTATCGCGGGCTCCAGTTGCACAGGAATGACGACGAGTGGGTTTGCTGACAGTTGATGACCAACTGGAGCGCCGACCTGTTGCAATCCTGCAAACCGTAGCCTCATCTAGAGAGGTGGTTTCAGAAGAAATCCGCTGGGGGGGGTTCAAATCCCTCTGCTCCCACCAACTTAACATCAATTCAGTATAACGTTTTTTAGATTTTTTAATAGCACCCTTGAATGTTTTCAAAGGTTGTTCAAACTATATTGATCCACTAATTTATAGGGATCAAAATATTGCTCAATCAGAAAGTGCTAATCCATCACCATCTCTAAAATTAGATGATACCAATGCCAGTATTCCTTCGATAAATGACCAAGGACCTGTAATTAAAGCACCAATTCCTAATGTAAGTACGGTGAGAAGAAGTTGTGCAATCCCGAGTCCTGTTTTGCCAAGATAGAAATTATGAACTCCTAAAGTTCCTAAGAAAAATGCTAGAAGGAAAGTTACTATTTTTGTTCTTGAACCTTTAGCAACTTGCTGCATCATTCCCTGTTGGCCATATGCTTGCATTGGCTGTCCTTGCATCATCGGTTGTTGAGGTGCATATTGACCCATCATTTGTTGAGGTTGTGGGGTTTGTACCTGCTGAGGGGCTTGATGAATTGAATTACTTTGGACTGTTGGAGGTAATGATACTGCAATCGGTTGTGGATCTGAATTTCCAGTGCTAAAGAAAGGACTCCATGTACCATCTGGGCCCGATGTAAAGGTGTGTCTAAGTGATGGTGTTCCGTTAGAAACAGAAAAATCATAGCGAACAGGATCATATCCAATCGGAGGACTTGAATGAGCAATAACTTCGATAAATTCTCCATTTTCTGTTATGCTGGCAATAGTAAATATTGCACCTGTATTATCAGGATAACATTCAGCAGCAATTTGTTGGAAATTCTGATAGAACCAATCATCGTAGTTATCTACAATAGCAACGGGATTTAACTTGAAATCGGGATAGTGTTGATTGGTGTAGCTTAGTGCTGCATCATCATCGTATCCTTGTGATTTGAGATTGTTGAAATAGGCTAGAGCATCCATTGTAATCAATATGCTGTTGAGGTTCTGCCTTTTGTTTTATCGGATAATTAGGCTGGACAAACAGGAACATCGTATCCCATATCTTGATGTGTGAGGTCATAGCCCTACGGGCTAAGGGGTTACCATGCAAAGAGCGATTGCAATTTTCTTATTTTCATTATTGATGGGTCCACTGACCGGTTCATTGACAACTCAGCAAGATTCTAATCTATCTGATTGGATCGCAGTAGATGAACAACAAATTCAGTGGATGCCAAAATCATCGAGCCTACAAATACCTCAACAACAATCTCCAATTTGGGTACAGAACTCACAGCCTTGGTGGCAAGTAACTACATTAGATCAAAACCGTAATTCAATCCATGATTCACTTGAGAGTTTTGTTGGGGTTACAGGAATCGGAGTTTCATATGCGCAACCGGTCACGCAGCAAAACATTGACGAATTGAGTGAACTTGGCCTCTTAGTGTCCGATACTATAGAATCTGTTAACGCAGTATTACTCGGTCAAATAGATGCATCATTGGCTACAACATTGTCTGGATTGGATGGAGTGGTGATGGTTGAAAGATATGGAGAAGTTGTTTTCTGGGGAGATATACAAACTCAAGCAGTAAAGGCTCGTAATTCATCTCTTTATCCAGGCGCATGGGAATTTGGAGTTTCAGGAGAAGGTGTTGTAATTGCAATGGTTGATACCGGCGTTGATAATGAACATCCAGGTCTTAACCAAAAATGGGTTGCAGGGTTTGATGCAGTCTGTTTTGTTCATTCCGATCCATTATGCATAGCGAATGGTGGGCGAGAAACCGATGGTTCATTTGACCCAGATGACGGCAACCAGCATGGAACTGCCTGTATGGGAATGGCAAGTGCAACTGGATTAGATGCTTCGGGAGCACAAACTGAGTTCTATGGGGCAGCACCAAATGCATCATTAGTAGATGTTAGAATTGGTACAGATGTTGGAGCAGGTCCTTTCGAAAATTATGTATTAGAGCAAGAATTCTATGAATCTGCTATGAATGGTATTCAATGGATTATTGACCATAAAGACGATGAATGGGCCGGTGCTGATGAATCAAAGCATGGAATTGACATTATTTCCCTTTCATGGGGTATCACTAGCCATGAAACTGGTGGTTCAGACGGAGAAGATATGCATAGCCGTATTCTCAATGAAGCGATGGAAGCTGGAATTGTGGTAAGTGTCGCTGCTGGAAACGACGGTCCTGATAATGATGGATTGTCAGGAATGGGTTCAGGCAATCTAGCGATTACAGTTGGTGCAACTGACGATATTAATTCCGTAGATAGAAGTGATGATACCGTTGCAGGTTATTCTTCAAGAGGGCCACGTCGAGATAATGGTGATGGCAATCCTTTGAACGAACTCAAACCGGAAATTTCAGCACCAGGGTCCAATATCATACAAGCAGAGGGCTGTGTGACTTCGGGATTATGCAGTAATTTCTTGGGTGGCGATGCGTCCGAGAACGGCTACACTGGAAGAGGTTCAGGAACATCTTATGCTACACCATCAATCTCAGGAATCATCGCCTTGATGCTTGAGATTAATCCTGACCTAACTCCACTTGAAGTAAAAGAAATTCTCAAATTCACAGCAGAGCGTCGTGGTGATGCGACTCAACCGGATGTTGACCCGTTCTGGAATCGTGATTTCGGATGGGGAATGGCAGATGCGTATGAAGCAGTAAAACTCTCTCAATACATTAACCAAAGTGGATTGAATGGTGCTTTAGATATTTACACTCAAGTCCATATTAGTAATTCAAGCACTAACCAAACAACCGGTTTACATGAATTAACTGGGGAAACTTGGGGCCAGATGGGATCAGTAAGTTCTGTTGAATATAGAATAAATGATGGTAGTTGGAGTAGTGCTTCATTCCAGATGGAAGATAATGTTACTGCTTTGGAAAGAATTTCTTGGACAATTGCATTAGATCCAACAAAGATTGGTAAAGGAAATCAAAGCATAGAAATACGCGCATTAAATTCGGACGGAAATCAATCTTTGCCAATATTAACTCAAGTTGAAGGAACAGGTTCCTCATCTAGTTCCTCAATGTCATGGACAGTAGGACAGTATGTTACATTGGTTAGTGCAATGTTATTATTGTGCTTGATTGGATTATTGTTCATAGCACGCACTGAAGCACCACATAGCCTTGATTTGACTTATTCAGATGATGGAATTGATGAAGTTTTAGAATCTGATAAAGATTTAGCAGCAGTAATTGATGCTGAATTAGTAGATGACAACAATTCAAATGGTTGAAGTTTCATAATTAGCCTGTGAAACTTTGCGATGGTTGAAATGCAATATAGGTGAGGGCTCGTTATGCGAACATTCAGTGACAGGGTACTTTCAATACAGCCTACAGGTGTTCGCAAGATGTTTGATTTGGCTGGAGATGATGTTATTTCATTTGGTTTGGGAGAGCCAGATTTCCAACCACCTAATATTGCGATTGAGGCTTTCTATCAAGCGATGAAAGATGGTCATAACAAGTATACAACTACTGCGGGCCTTCCTGCCTTGAGACAACAAATTGCAGAAAGTTGGAGCGCTTATCAAGATGGACTCAATTCCGACAATGTCTGCATTACAATGTCTGGAACAAATGCAATACTCAATCTCTTTTTGACTCTGGTAAACCCAGGTGATAATGTTTTGATTCCAGAGCCTTATTTCCCACTATATGGACCCGATGCCAAACTATGTGGTGGAGATGCCAAATACTACCCATGCCGCTTCGAGGATGAATTTGTTCCCAAAGTCGAAAAATTAGAACAACTAATCGATGAAAATACAGTGGCAATATTGTATAATTTCCCTAGCAATCCTACCGGTGGTACGCTAAATCTGGAGCAGAGAGATGCACTTCTTGATTTTGCCAAAAAGCACGACCTGTGGATAATTACAGATGAAGTATATGACCGGATCGTATTCGAAGGAGAACATGTTTCATTTATGGGGACTGGATATGATAAAGTGCTGTTAATCAATTCGTTCTCCAAAACATTTGCAATGACTGGTTGGAGATTGGGATATGTAATGTCAACCAATTTAGATGCGATGAAACAAGTAATAAAAATGCAATATTATATGACTGCATGTTCTAATGATGCAATGCAATACGGTGTTTTGACAGCAATGCAAGAGGCCTCAGATTTCCCCGATATTGTTTCAGCAGAATTCAAGCAACGTTGTGACTTGATAGTTGGAAGACTCAATAAAATGGATGGGGTTGAATGCCATAAACCGAAAGGTGCAATCTATGTTTTTCCAAAGGTAGAGGTTGAGGGTATGAATAGCGAAGAGATCGCCTTAGAGTTGCTCAAAGATGGAGTCTTATGTTCTCCAGGCAGTGCATTCGGTTCAGCAGGTGAAGGACATCTGAGATTTGCTTATACTATTTCTCAAAAAGATATTTCCCGGGGCATGGATAAGGTTGAGGCAACATTAAAGCGTCTAAGAAATAAAGAGGATTGAAGATGATAGAGTCACTAATTCTATTTCTTTTAGGCAGTTTCATAGGCTACATTAGTCCGAAACTGCCGGTATTAATTATTACTCGCGCAAAGGGTTTCAATTATTATTTTTCACATCACCCAGAGCCGATTTCACTCAGTCCGCATCTAACTCAAAGGCTATTGCACATGCGAACATTTTACTGGTTAGGTCTTGGGTTTGCTCTTATTCCAATAGCAGCTGGTTATGCATCACTTGTTTGGGGTTCTGCAGCATTTGGGTTTGGGATGTGGCTTAGTTCAGGATGGGCAGTAATCAACAAACTTCAAACATTTATTGGTGGAAACCCACCTCCTTGGACCTATGAAATGGCTATTCGGTTGCAAGTCGTTATGAATAAATCAAAGCAAAACCCATGTTGTGATTTCCCAGAGCCGGAATGGCAATTGACTGCGGTTCGTTGTGGATCTTGTAACATTACATTGGATGAAATGCCAAGGCCTGACTTAGGTCGAAAGAGGTCTGATGGAATCTTTGCTGGTAGTATGAGGTTATTGGCAAGTGACGGCCACCCTATTGTTAGTGAACAAAGTGAAGAATAACTCTGATTAGCATTTAATTCGGAAAATCGGTGACCTGCCTAAAAAGTACTTTTTGGGCTGTTGTGAAGGGCAACCTTTGAGGTTTGAAGCAATGCCCGGAGGTTATGGGAAGGAACTCTGCCAAGGGTCCGTTAAGCACGAGGCTGTGGTTAACGATAATCGCCTTCGCACAAATTTTCTTAACTCCATTGATCGCATTTTCAATGACTTATCTTGTTGATTTTGATAATTCTGGTGATTCAATCTCTTTGTCATTTCAATTTGAAATGGTTCCTTGGATAGGTGCTGCATCGTTGTTTTATGGAATGCTAGCATTATTGTTGGCGTTGATTATGGGTGGATATACTCCAGTTTCAATCGTAGAACGAGGTGGTTGGAGAAGATCACTTGGGCTAAGTCGTAATCCGAGAAATGCACATCAACGTAGGGAGTCTAGAAAATCAGCTGCAAATTCACCACACGGTCAACTAGCAATATTGGCCTATGATCGAGATGAGATGGGCTATAAATTTCTTTCCACGCATGGGGGTTTGATGCTACTAGCAGTCCCTTTCCAAGTTCTATTAGCAACAATTCCATTGGCGGTTTTGTTACTTCTGCCGGAAAATGTTGTAAGAAATGATAGGGGATTAGAACTGGCTCTATTGGTTTACCTAATCTGTCTTGTTTTTGTGATGAGATATTTTCCCAAAATCGCATACAAGTATATTGGTGCAGCAGCAGTGACAAGAAAATGGTTAGTTTCAATGACTAGGCTATCTTGGTTAGCGCCGATTTTAGTTTTGTATATGATGGGGCGTATGGCTGCAATAATTGTTCTTGGTTGGATAGGTGAAGATGATGGGTTAAGTTTTTCTTTCGAGAAAAGTTTCTTTGAATCGCTGTTGGGAGTAGCCTCTATTCCTGACACATCATTCATTGATTTATTAACAGCGTTAGCAGTTATGCCGATGGCTGCTTTCACCACTCTAGCAGTATTGGGAGGGTGCTCGGGAGAACCTCCTGAATGGATGAGAATAGGTAATGAGCTAATTCATGAAGAGGCAGGAGAAGAAAGAGACAAGCCAGCATTCCTTGACAGCATGGTGGTCAAAGGTGCGGGCATGGTATTGGCAGGCAGTGCTACAGCCGCTTTAGTCGCAGCAACAGGTGCTGTAGGAAAATCACAAATGGCCGTTCAGGGTATTGGTGCGATGGCAGCAGGCGCCCCAGGTGCAACTACTGCAGCAACCCAAGGAGTCGGAATGGCACAATCAGGTACTGAAATGTTATCTGGGGGTGATGGCATTAGTGCTGCTAGTGATATTATTGGTGATTCAAGTAATAAACTCTCATCGATAACGGATTTGGCTCAAGATGAATTTGATCTTGGTAATTTCGATGATATTGTCTCTGCAGAATCTAATCTAGATGACCATGAAAAACCTGCAATTAGAGGCCTAGGGCCTAGTTGAAATCATTAGTAAATAAATTGAATCAACGCAATTGAATCGATTCGGACCCCATAGGGGTCTAGTTTTGATGATAATCATTTGATGGCCATCTTCATAACCCGAAGCAATGTCCGATAGTCGTTGGTACTAATGCGTCGTGTCTCAAATGTTGCCCTTGTTGCTTTACTATTGTTACAAACAATGGCTTTAGGATTGTCCTATCCAGTAAGCGCTGGAGGTCCGGCCGATGATTTTAGAGTTACTGGAATTAGTATTGGAAATGCCAGTTCAATGCCGGATACATGGGTTCAATCTGATGGTGCCACAGTTGAATATGTTTTTGAATTAGCACCAATTGAAATTACAATGTCGATTCAACGAATGGGATCAGCCTTTATTGGACAGTCAACAGATGCAACACTGGAAGTGGTACATCCAATCGGCTTCGTAATGGAAACCTTCAGTTGGACTGCAACTGGAATGACGGGAGGCATGGGTGCATCCGAATCCTTTGTATGGACTCCTTCAGCAGCACACTCAATTCTTAACACTACGACAAACGATCTAAGTGGTGGTTTGATTCTAAGGGCAACTGTTAGTTACCCTGCTGATGACATGAATGAGAACGACCAGATGGAACAATCCGTTCCAGTTGCGATTGCCGAAGATATCTTCGATGGCTGGGCTGGCCCAGGTCAGTTAACTTTCTTATCTGCTCGCTATCCAGTTAGTGGCGGTGATGCTACTGGTACGGGTTCATGGCAAGATGATTCCACCGGTGCAGTAGGCTCAAAGCATTGGAGACATTCTACTCCAGGTGGTTCAGATTACCCATCAAGTGCCAATGACCGCTTAGTAAACATGTACCAAGTCAGTGATGGGCAATGTGGTCTAGAAGGACAAATTGATTCAGGTATGTCACAAACTTACCAAACGTGGATCTGCCGAAAGCAATTTTACTCAAGTAATTATATTTCATCTCAATTCCATATTCAAGCATGGGGGAGCATGGAAGCAGGAGATTCCGTCTCAATTGAATTATGGCGTAGTTCCGGTAATATCAGTAGGCCGATGGAGTCTGTACACTGGGATATCGCCAATGGTAACCCAAGTCCAGCACCGGGCCAATGGTCTAACTTATCTTGGGACCCGCAGGTGACATGGGCGCAAAATCCAAGTTTGAGTAATCCAGACTTATTCCTCGGAGGCAATTCATTCTTCATGGGAATGCTTTTCAATTCTGATTCAGGTGGTGCAAGTGAAGGATTCCATATTGATGATTGGATTCAATTCGGTGTTACAAAGGTTTCAGATTACACATTGGAATTGGACTGCGATAACCCTGCTGGTGGATATTCAGGTCCGCCATTGGGAATCATGCAATTAAAGTGTGATCTTACCAATAATGGATATTCAACTGCCCTTGTTAACATCGAAACAAATGTAACAAATATCTCGTGGATGAGTCCTCAAATGCCAATGATTAGAATTGATGTTGCAGACTCTAACGACCACGATTTCAATGTCTTAATGCCTGCAATCCCAGGTGGAGCAACACGCGAAGTTTATGTTAATCTTAGTATACCAGCAGGCGCAGATGTCCAACAAGTGATTTGGGAAGTTTGGTTTACTGATGCCAGCAGCTCTTCTACTGGAGAGAAAGGAAGATTGACAATGGATGTCGCAGTCTCAGAACAATTCGGTGTATCACTTTCATCTACAGTGTCTCTAAATGCTGGAACTGTTAGTCCAGGGGAATCTGTAACAGTTCCATTTAGATTACAAAACTCAGGAAATAAGGATGCTGCATTTAACCTTGCAACAACATTTTCAGAAAACGGATGGCTTGCATTAGTTGAAAATGAAACAGGTGCATCCCAATCTCTACCAATTACTCTCAATCGTGGTCAATATGACAATTACATGCTCAATATTACTGCTCCAAGCGATGCATCACCAGGTACTGTCTCTTTCAATTTGAGAGCAACATGTGGTTCTTGTGGTGCATTATTCGGAAATGATGTTTTGGTACGTAATCTTGAAGTTCCGATCTTCCGTCAACTATCGCTAGAATCTGATGTATATCATATCGAAGGAGCAGCCAATGGAGTCTCGCAGAAGGTTTACATCACAATTCTAAATCAAGGAAATGGTGATGAAATATACAATTATTCATCAGAACAATCAAATTGGTATCTCGCAGCAGAAATAACCGCTGCTCAAAGTCCAGTAATGGATGCATGGGATGGGGAATCAACAATCATTCTCAATTTGCCAATGCCAATTGGCTTGACACCGGGACTATACAGTGTTAAGGTAATCGCTACCAATTCTGTTGATAATTCAATCAAAGAAGAAATAATAATTACCGTTGAAATCCTTGATACTGCAGCAGTATGGATTTCTAATGAGGATGCTGAGCAATCCTATATTCCGGGAGACCCAGCTCAAACGATGGCCTTTGAAGTTAGAAATGATGGTAATAATCCTGATCGGTTCACAATGTCATTAGATATTCCAGACGGAATGAATGCTGAGTTTACAGGATTACTGGATGGAGTAACGACTGAAATTGAGACTGGCGCAAGTGTCAATGTATCGGTTAGATTCTCATTCATTGAAGGAACAGATGGACAAAGAACACTTGGTGTAATAGCAACTAGTGTTTCAGATCAAAATGTTTCTGCTAGGGGTGAAGCGACTTATTCAGTCGGTTCTCTTGGATGGTTAAGGATTATTTACAACCAACCACCATTACAAATCCTAGATTATGAAGAAGATTATACAATTACGGTTTCAGTTAGAAACCAATACACTGATTCACAATCTGTTGCTATGGAATTAGACAACGGTGAATCCGGTTCTTGGTTCCAAGCAAGAATTCAAAATTCTGACCGAGGGTTTGTTTTAGCAGCAGGTGAAGAACGTTCAGTTACTATTGTTTTTGATATCTCAGAAACCACACTTCTAAATCTGGATACAGATACTTTATCTACAAATCTCACATTGTGGGCGCGTTCAGAGACTGTTAGTGATGCAGCCAATTACAACTTACAAGTCATATTGACTAAAACAGATTCCAATGCTGGTAGTGATGTCGATGGAGAATCATCGGCTTTCGAATTCCAGAATATATTGATTTGGATTGTTTTCATTGTGATTATGGGAGTTGGAGGGGTTTTCCTCAAGAACCAAATATTTGTTGAAGAAGAAGAAGATGACTATGGTGGCTGGGGAGAAGAAGGCTACGAAGAGAGTTTACAATCAACCTATGGTTCTGTAGCATCTGCTCCAACAGTAACCTCACAGGGTGTATTCTCTGCGCCGGAACCCGCCAAAGAAGTTCCTTCGGTAGCACCACCAGTCGCAGCAGCCCCAGTGGCCCCTGCACCTGTTGCTGAAGTTCCGGTAGCACAAGTACCACCAATTCCTGCTGAAGGCCTACCAGATGGTTGGTCAATGGAGCAATGGGAAGCATATGGGCAGATGTGGCTAGAGCAAAATGGTCGTGCTTAAGCAACATATTCTGCTAATTTTGTAAAATAAATTACTTAACGAACAAGCGTAGGGTTCAAGTTGAGAGAGCCATCGGCAAAATTACAGGGAGGTTCAATCCAATGTACGGTAATGGACAAGCACCAATTTTTATTCTAAAGGATGGCACACAAAGAACACGCGGCAGAAGTGCACAATCAAATAACATTGCAGCAGCAAAAGCCGTTGCAGATGCAGTTCGTTCAACACTTGGTCCAAAGGGAATGGACAAGATGTTAGTAGACTCTATGGGTGATGTAGTAATCACTAATGATGGAGCAACAATCCTCAAGGAAATGGATATTGACCATCCGGCTGCTAAGATGATCATAGAAGTCGCAAAAACTCAAGAACAACATTGCTTCGATGGAACCACAACCGCAGTTGTTCTATCTGGTGAACTGTTGAAGAGAAGTGAAGACTTAATCGATCAAAATGTACACCCGACTGTAATTTGTGAAGGATTCCGTCTTGCTGCAGAGAAAGCAGTTGAATTATTGGATAGTCATGGAATACCTACAAACAATGATGATTCGGTCTTGATGGAAGTAGCAAAGACAGCACTAACTGGCAAATCTGCTGGTGCGGTAAAGTCTTTCATGGCAGATATTTGTGTTCGTGCTGTAAATGCAGTAGGATTTGTTGAAGACGGTGAGAGGATAATTGACCTTTCCGATATCAAAGTCGAGAAGCGCCAAGGAGGCTCTATCAAAGACTCTAGCCTAATAGATGGAATTATTCTAGATAAGGAGAGAGTTCACTCTGGTATGCCACGTTCTCTTAGCGATGCAAAAATTGCATTGGTTAATTCGGCTATAGAAGTAAAGAAAACAGAGGTTGATGCAAAGATTCAGATTACTGACCCGAGCCAACTCGCTCACTTCTTAGCAGAAGAAGAAAGTTATATTCGTGGACTGGTAACAAAGATTCAAGAAAGTGGTGCAAATGTATTGGTTTGTCAAAAGGGAATTGATGAACTAGCACAACATTACATGGCAAAGGCAGGAATAATGGCCATTCGTCGTGCTAAGAAATCTGACATGGAAGCTCTTTCAAAGGCTACAGGTGGTAAGATTGTTACCAACTTGGATGATCTAACCGCAAACGACTTAGGACATGCTGCAAAGGTTGAGGAAAAGAAAATCGGAGAGTCAAACATGACTTTCATTACCGGTTGTCCTGAAGCAAAATCAGTTTCTGTATTACTTCGCGGTGGTACAGAACACGTTGTTGATGAGATTCGAAGAGCATTCGATGACGCAGTCGGTGTTGTTTCAGTTGCTTGGGAAGATGGTGCAGTTCTAACCGGTGGAGGTTCCGTACTAGCCGCTTTGTCCAGAGACCTGCGTACATATGCAGAAACTGTTGGTGGATTAGAGCAAATGGCTATCGAGGCTTTTGCTAGTGCTTTGGAAATAGTTCCTCGCACATTAGCAGAAAATGCAGGTCTTGACCCAGTTACTACTCTAATTGAACTTCGTAAAGCCCATGCAGATGGTGCAAGTCACACAGGAATCAATGTCTATGAAGGTGGAGTAATAGATATGAAATCCAAGAATGTGCTTGAGCCAATGCGTGTTGTTGAACAAGCGATTCAATCAGCTACTGAAACAGCGATTATGATTTTAAGAATTGATGACGTTATTTCATCCAAAGGCGTTCCAATGGGCGAAGGCATGGGTGGAATGGGCGACTTCCAAATGTGAAGCCTGTTCACTCCAGTTTTAGTAGTAATTTTGCTGTTGCGATATAAGGTCTTGAATACATTTCTTTAGCGCAATTTTATGGCTGGTTTGTGGTAACCTTGAAAGGCCGTTCTTAGGTGGAAAGATTGCTCAGCGTATGCTTGAGCGCCGGTGGCCCGAATGTCCGTAATCGCAAAGGTCTGGATTGAAGAAGACTGTATCACTTGTGATGCATGCCAGGACATCTGTCCTGAAGTCTTTCAATTGACTGATGAAACCTCTCAAATTGTAGCGGCAGTGCGTATTGATGGAGTATTTGACCGCAACACCGGAGGCTCTCTTTTGAAGGCCGATTTCGGTAAAGAATTCGCAGATTATATTGAAGAAGCAGCAGAAGCCTGCCCAGTTGATATCATCAAGTTCGAAATGACTGGAGCCGCAGCACCTGCTGCTGAAGCAGCAGCACCAATTGCAGAAGTCGCACCAACAGTAGCGGTAGCGGCAGCACCAGTTGCGGTTTCAGCAGGAACAAGCGATGGCTTATCAGCAGTATTTTCTGGTGATAGAACACTAACAATTTTGTTCGGTTCTCAAACAGGTAATGCAGCAGGCCTTGCAGAAAAAACTGCAAAGTTGGCTGCTAATTATGAATTGGTTGCAAACGTAGTTGATATGGATGGTTACAATCCAGCAAGTCTGATTGGTTCCAAGAGAATACTGATCATCACCTCTACTTGGGGTGAAGGTGATATGCCAGATAATGCAGAAGATTTCTGGCAAGGCGTAAATAGTTCATCACCTACATTAGCAGGAGTTAATTATTCAGTTTGTGCAATCGGAGACACTTCTTACGATGAGTACTGTAAAGCCGGAGTGGATTGGGATCAAAAGTTTTCAGCATTAGGAGCAACTTCAATTCAGGAGATTCAACTATGTGATGTTGACTTTGACGAACCTTGGGCTGCATGGGTCAAAACAGTGTTACCTCGCATTGCTTGTGTTGATGCCGCTGGAGTATTCCACGAATCATTGGTTGAGGAAATGAGTGCATATGGTGCTGGCGGAGATGATTCAGTATCCTCGGGTGATTTCACACCGGGTACAGTAGTAATGGATGAGATTTCAGTAACCATTGAATTATTCAGATATTGTCCTAGCGCAGCACAATCGGGCTGGGACACAATTTCATGTGCAGTACCTGCCCACGCAACAGTTGAGGATTTGTTACTTGCAATCCAGCAAGATATCGATGGTAGTTTGGCATTCCGAAGAGGAACAAACGGCGGTACTCCAACTACTGGAGTTCGTGTTAATGGAAGAATAGTTCTTGCAGATCTCGCACGAATATCAGATTTAATTGGGACTGGAGGCAATTTGAAGATTGAACCAGCACCAGGATTGCCTATTATCCGTGATTTGATTGTTGATTTATCTGGATATGAGGCAGCAAGGGCAAGAGCTGAGCCTTGGATGAGAGCCGACCCAAGAGAAGGTGCTCGTTTATTGAACGGTGCTGCAGTTGGTACAATGGATGCATCACTGGCTACTGAGTTACATCAAAAGAGTGACATTTTATCCTATCAATTAATTCAATCAATGTCGGATACCTCAAGTTATGATAAAGCATACGAAGGACCAGGTATTCATTTACAGCAATGGCTACGGGCTGAAGACCCAAGATGTGGAGCAGAGCAAAGAAAGAACATTCTCTCTTCATTGAATGAAACAGACGGCGTATGGGCGGAAGCAGATTTGTCTTCAATAGCACGTTATGGATCTGATGGAAAACTTGCAGCAAGAGGATTAAACTCTGCAAGAGCACATCTACTCAACACAAGTAATTACGGCGGTAAACATGGTCGCTTAGTAAAATGGTATGGACGCAGTGTTAAGTGGACTGGCAATGTCAATGAAACCACATTATACCGTCAGGTTCTCGGACCACTTGGCTTGATTAGCAACATATTCAACGGTGTTTCCGCACGCATGGTATTAGGATTCACACGTAACGGAGGACCGCCAATCCGTGGTCTTCAAGGACTATTAATGCCACCAGCAGGTGTTGGTAAGATTCCAAACATGGTCAATTCAAAGGTTGATGCTCATCACGAAGTGGTCAGTCTATTCAATAAAATTGATAAGAGATTCTGAGGTGATTATTATGGCAAAAATCGCATATTATCCAGGTAATACAGCAAGAGCAGCTTCTATGGAAGTTGAGGATTGTATCGTTCCGTTGTGTAAGACACTTGGAATTGAGTTGATAGAAATTCCAAAAGCATCTAGTGATGGTGGCAATATTATCAGCCAAGCATCACCGAAACTACAGCATTCATTGGTTGCTCGTAATCTTGCACTGGCTGAGCAAAAAAGCATCGATATCATGACTACCTGCGCAACATCTCACGCAATAATGTGTGATACTGCGGACATCATTGCTTCCGATTCAGTATATGCCTCACAATTGAATAATCTAATCTCTCTAACATCCGGGATTGAATATTTAGGTGAATCCAAATCTCGCCATCTTCTTCATTACTTGGTTGAAGAAATTGGTTTGGACAAAATCAGTGCTGCTGTAATCAATCCAATCAAACTCAATGTTGCAGGATATTATGGTTCTAATATGCAGAGAGAGGGCGCTTGTGGAGATGACGATGCTTTCCTTCCTAATTACTTAGAACAGTTAATCAATGCACTAGGTGGAGTTCCGATAGATTATGAACTCAAGTGCCAAAGTGTTGGCGCACCTGCACTTCTAACTCTAGAGGGTACAGCAATGGCCATGACAGCAGCAGTTCTTGCTGATGCAAAACAGAATGGTGCAGATATAATGGTAAGTGCATGCACTATTTCTCATTCAAATCTTGACTCTTACCAATCAAGGGCTGGTAAATTAACTGGAAAGGATACTGCAATGCCAGTAGTTCATCTTGCAGAATTAGTTGCATTCTCTTTGGGTCACTACCCTGATAGATTTGCACAACTAAGAACACGTGCGCTGATTATTGGAAGTTGAATCTCAAGCATTGAGTATTTGTTCAATCGTTGCTATCATTCTCGTTTTTGTTGGTTTTATTTTTTGTACCATCTAAGATCACCTTCCATTTCGAATTCAATTGCGTATCTTCGGGGAGAATCTCCTTTTCAACAATGGTCGTTTCAATTTCTTTGTCATTGAGATTGGAGAACGATTCCAAACCCATTTGATTGCTTGGCCTTCGCATTGCCGGAGTGATTACCGGAACACTATCATCGGTGGTAGCAGTTGTCCTTCCACTATCTTTCTTAACATCTATTTCTACTGTTTCTATTACTGGATATAGTTCATCAAGTCTCTTTATTTCAGAAGATAGGTAATCGGCTGCAGATACTATACTTCCGTCTTCCTCAACAACAGAAAAGTCGGATAGGACTTCACCAGTTGGAATGTTCTTTACAACCGATGTAATCTCGCGCTTTATCTTATCTAGATGGATGTGCATTTTCTTTTCTCTACTTTTTGAGGCCATGTAAACGAAAACATCTCGAGTGTCATTTGCGATTAGAATATGGACTTCACCGTCTCGCTGTCTTGCAGTTCTTCCTCTTCTTTGTATAGTGCGAATAGCGCTTGGAACTGGCTCATATAATATCACTAAATCAGCAGCAGGAACATCTAATCCTTCCTCTCCGACCGAAGTAGCAATTAGGACATTGATGTCGCCTTCACGAAATCTTTGTAATTGCGCTAATTGTTGTTTTTGATTCATTCCTTTTCTGCTTCCAGTTCCAGATTGACCAATAAATCGGTCAGCAACAATACCCTCTATAGAATTCAACCTCTCAGTTAACAAGTCGACAGTATCCCTGTATTCGGTAAAGATCAATACTTTACTTTCGGGAGAGTCTTTCAATTGTTTTGATAATAAAGCAGCTACATGTTCAGGTTTTGGATGTAATTCATCCAACCTCTTTGAGACATTTCGGAAATCATGGATACATGGTAATGCAATGAAACTATTTGTTCCTCTCTGTCCACTTCTACCATCTTCTTCTGCTCTATCAACAAATGCTTGGGCCGATTTCAATCCTTGAGTTCTAAGGAGGTCTAGCAAGATATGAACTCTGCGCAGATTAGATATCTTTCTCGCAGCATTGTATCCACGGGTATCCCTTCTTTGTATCGCAATGCTTGCCTTACGTTGCGCATCTTCTATTAATTTCGAAGACAAATGCCCAGTAGGGGCTAAGAATCCCATTTTTCTCAATTGTTCTGCTTCTGCGTTTTGATGGAGTTCTAAAGGTAGGATGATCTTATTGAGTTCATCTCCAAGTTCCAGATAGTGAGGGGTGATTTTCATGTTGACCTTATATGGCTGCAAAAGAGAATTTTCCTTCTTACTAACAGAGTAAGTCTTGATATTCAAATTATTAGCGACTTGTCTAATTCCAATTTCTGTTGAACCAGGGCTAGCAGTTGCACCGATAACGGAACATTCGGGATTAGCGCTAAACATCAACTGTCCAACTTGAGAATAAGCATGCTTTCCCGTCGCATGGTGTGCTTCATCAAAAATCAGTAGACCCAAATCGGTCAAATCAATGAGTCCATTTTGAACATCATTGCGGATTACTTGTGGTGTTGCGATAATAATTGTACCAGTATTCCATAACTCTGGCCTGCTAGCAGGTGCATTATCTCCCGTATAGGTGATTATTTCATTCTCATCAATATCGATCATAGCTCTTGCCATTCTCTGTTGTTGCTCAACTAATCCGGTTGTAGGTGCAATAAGTAGAACCTTGCCTTTTTCATTGTGCAGACAATTTGCCATCGCCATCCATTCTACTGCGGTTTTCCCAAAACCGGTAGGCATCACCATCATTGTGGATGCGGTTAAACAGTATTTCAGGGCTTGAAATTGGTATGCTCTTGCCTCAACACCATCTTTCAGGAATGGATGTTGGACAGTTGCCATATCCTTTCCTTCACGCCGAGGGTAAAAAAGGATAATGTGTGTAGTTGCTGAATAATGAAAGTGAGAGTTGAAATCATTTTGTATATTATTGATTGAGTATATTATTCAAGAACCACGCAACTAAGCCGCATTTAGAGACCGAACTCCTCATATAGAGGAGGTTGGTCGGAGGGTTGCTTAAAGGTGAGTAGCCAGACACACAGGACCATCCCTCGAGGAATCCTATAGTCTCGTTTTCCAACAGTGGAAACGGAACGCAGTGTCACGGCTTCTCTCAACCTGAGAGCCCTCGTACGCCCCTTCGGTGGGGCCAATTCGTTGTACAAAAAACTGGAGGAATCCCATATGGCAAAGAGAAATCACCCACGTCGTGGATCGATGGCGTTTAGCCCGCGTAAGCGGTCTGCCCGCACTTTCGGTCACGTAAATTCGTGGCCTACAACCGATGCGAGCGAAGTTAGAGTGCAAGGATTTGCTGGTTGGAAAGCTGGTATGACTCACATTCTTTCTCGTGATTTAAACCCAACAAGCCTTTCTGCAGGTCAAGAAGTTCGTGTTCCAGTAACAGTTGTTGAATGCCCTAAGATGAGAATTCTTGGAGTACGTGGATACGAAATGAGTCCCTATGGTATGAGAGCAATCGGTGAGGCTTGGTCAGATGCCAGCCAAATCTCAGATGCTTTCCCTGAATTATTCAAGCGCCTACCAAAGCGCAAAGAGCACAAGACCGAGGAGCACTTCGAGAATCTACTCAATGCAGATCTCTGTGAAGTCCGCTTAATCGTTGCAACACAACCAGATACAGTCGGTGGAATCTCAACAAAGGTTCCTGATGTTATGGAGATGGGACTTGATGGTGGTACTTTCACAGAACAACTTCAATTCGCTAAGGAAAAGTTGGGAGAAGAATATTCTTTCGCAGATGCATTTGATTTCAAAGAAGGAAAAGGTGGACTAACCGATATTATCGCTGTAACCAAGGGTTACGGATGGCAAGGTGTTATCAAGCGATTCGGTGGAAAACTTCAATCTCACAAGAACTCCAAGAAACGCCGTCAACACGGTAACATGGGAGCATTCGGTGACGGATATGTTCGAAAGAGTATTCGTCAAGGTGGTCAAACTGGATATCACCAAAGAACTGAGTACAACAAGCGTATCATGCGTGTAGCAAACCCAGAAGAGCATTCAATTACACCTGCTGGAGGTTTCCTCCACTATGGTGAAGTAAAGTGCGATTACATTCTAGTTCATGGTAGCGTCCCTGGTCCTGCAAAGCGTTTGATCAGATTCCGTGACGCAACTCGTGGTAGCGATAAGGCGCTACATGATTACGAGATTACCTACGTAAGTACAGCATCGAAGCAGGGGGTCTGAGCATGAAAGTAGCAGTTATGGATATTACAAATAACGTCAGTCAAGATGAACTTGATGCAGGACGCCTCCAAGAAAACTTCTCTGTTGAAGTTTCTCTAGGGAAGAAAGTAACTCTTCCTGAGGCATTTAACGCACCACTTCGTCCGGACATGATCAAGTTAGCAATAGCAAGCGCTCGTGCTAACCGAAGACAAGCATACGGTCAAAGAGCACACGGTGGAAAGCGTGCGCCTATGTCTGGTATGAAGCACTCCGTAGAATGGTGGGGCAAGGGACGAGGTGTATCTCGTATCATGCGCCGTACTGGTCAAAGCCGTGGTGCACAAAGCCCGCATACACTGGGTGGTCGCCGTGCACATGGTCCTAAGGTTGAGAAGATTTGGGCTCGTAAGTTGAATTCCAAAGAGCGAAGAATCGCTAGAGATTCAGCACTTACAGCTACTACTGATCTTGAAACAGTAGCAAACCGTGGTCACCGATTCTCAGAAGATATTAACGCACTTCCAGTAGTTCTAGGTAATTATGTAGAAGTTCGTGATGGAAAGAGCGAAGAATTTGACATCGAACAATTCAATCATGGCAGTGCTACAAGAAAGGTACTATCAATATTCAACGAGATTGGCCTTGGTGATGATCTAAGGCGAGCTCGTGATGGAAGAAATATCCGTGCTGGAAAAGGAAAGATGAGAGGACGTGTTCACAAGACACCTAAGTCGATTCTATTGGTTGTTAAGGAGAAATCCGGACTTGCAAGTGCTGCAAGAAACCTACCTGGTGTAGACGTAGTCGCTGCTCGTAACCTATCTGCCGAAGATTTGGCACCTGGTGGCGATGTCGGTCGTCTAACCGTCTTTACTAAGGCGGCTGTGGAGGCTCTTAACTGAGGTGAATATCATGGACGCATATAATATTATAATTCAACCGTGGCTAACAGAGAAGTCAATGGAAGCCCGTTCAAGTCAGGGCCGCCTTGAATTCATTGTTCATCGCAGTGCAACTAAGAATCAAATCGCAAGAGCGGTTGAAACACTTTTCGAAGTTGAAGTTGCAAAGGTTAATGTTCGTAACACAAAGCATGGAAAGCACGCATCTGTGCGTCTTGCTGAAGGTTATGACGCTGAGGACGCGGCTATGCGTCTAGGAGCATTCTGAGGTGATTTATCATGGGTAAGAGAATTCGTGCACAACGCAAAGGGTCCTCACCACGTTACCGCGTGGCGAGCCACCGTTTCCCAGGTGCTAATCGCATGCCACGCGCAACCGATATAGTCGGTGAAGTAACAGATCTAGTACATTCTCCAGTACATTCAGCTCCACTTGCAAGAGTGAAGTTACCTGGTGGAGAAACAACACTAGTGTCTGCAACTGAAGGAATTGCAATAGGAAGCAGTGTCGCAATCGGTGACAATGTTGCTCTAAAACCTGGTAATATTACTAGGATCGCTAATATTCCAGAAGGTACTGCAATCAACAATCTTGAACTTCGTCCAGGTGACGGTGGAAAGATTGCTCGTGCAGCAGGAAACTCCTGTATTGTAGAGGCTCGAGTTGGAGACAAAGTCCGTATTCGTCTACCATCTGGTGCTATCAAAGAACTTCCAGAAAATTGTCGTGCTACTATCGGAGTACTATCCGGTCATGGACGCGACGAGATGCCACTGCGTACTGCAGGTGCAGCATACTACAAGGCTAAGGCCCGTGGAAAGTTGTTCCCTCACGTAAGTGGTGTAGCAATGAATCCAGTGGACCATCCACACGGTGGTGGAAATCATCAGGCTGTCCACGGACCAAGCTCAGTTGCACGTGGAACTCCGCCAGGTGCTAAGGTCGGACTTATCGCACCAAGCCGCTCAGGTAGAGGCCGCGGCAAGAAACTTTGAGGTGAATTATTATGGGAAGAAAGAAGAAGAAGTCGTTTATGACCCCAAAGGCAAGTCGCCGAAAGGCACGCAAGCGCCTTTCAACTACCTCAGGTCGTGTAAAGAAGGAATTCACATATCGCGGATATACTATCGCGGAATTAGCAGAAATGCCACTATGGCCTTCTGAAGAAAACCCAGATGCACCATCTGTAATCACTCTACTACCATCTCGTGCTCGCCGTTCTATTGCACGTGGCCTTTCTCTTGAGAATGAGCACTTTTTGGAGCGTGTTCGCCGTACTACTGGAAGATCTATTCGTACACATCGCCGTGACATGCCAATTTTACCTGAGTTCGTTGGTAAGAGAATCGCAATCTACAATGGTCTAAAGTTCGTAGAGGTCGAGATTGCCCCAGAAATGATTGGGCACTATCTCGGTGAATTCGGACAGACTCGCCGTAGCGTCACTCACAGTGGCCCTGGTGTGGGTGCAACCCGTTCTTCTCAGAACGTAGCATTGAAGTGAGGTGTTTATTATGGTTAAAGCAAAAGAATTAGACAGACGCGGCAAGAGAAGTGCTCTCCCTCAAAAGGGATACACGCAACTTCTGCAAGGCAGCCATTTAGCAACAGCTCGTGCAGTAGATGTAGACATGCACGTTAAGCATTGTTTCGAAATCGCCCGCCACATCAAGCATATGAAGGCTGGAAACGCGATTAAATTCCTTAACCAAGTACTGAAGATAGATTCAGACCGCCCAGATATTCGCCGTAAGGCAGTAGCAGTCCCATTCCGTTTGGGAAGTGGCAACCTGAAGAAGAGGCGCTCTGGACCTAGTATGGTCGGACACCGCAAAGGTGGTGTCGGACCTGGACGTTTCCCAGTAAAGGCAAGCCGTGCAATCATCAAGTTGATTGAAAGTGCGATGGAAAATGCTCGACATCAATATGAAGATGTGGATGCAGAGGAAATGGAAATCACGCATATCGCAGCACATAGAGGTCAAGTCAAGAAGGGCTGGATTCCTCGTGCTCGTGGACGTGCAACTCCTAGCAACCATTACCGTGTTAATCTAGAGATCTTCCTTGAAGATTTCAACGCAACTGACGATGAGTTAGAGGATGAATTCTGAGGTGAATATTATGGGT
>JAPKFC010000030.1 GCA_028821785.1 Candidatus Poseidoniaceae archaeon
ATGAATTGCCGTAAATGTGAATCTATTCAACGATACCGGTTATTTACAAGGAACTATCCGGTTACTAAGTAATCATCAACCATGTCTACCAAAGTGATGGTCTAAGGAATTTAACGGAAGCCGTAGTGCAGTCGGTCTTCCGTGAACACATGCCCATGGGTTCGGAATACGTCTCATATCCTCAAGAAGTCTACGCATTTCTGCGATTGTCAATTTATCATTAGCCTTTACCGCACCTCTGCAAGCATTGAGGAATGCGAGGTGATCTTTCCTTGCATCAACAGTTTCCAAAGGAGCGCCATCTTCTGTAGTGTCTTGTAGTAAGTCAAGTAAAAATGGAACGACATCATCTCCCTGTAGCAGATTTGGTGCAGAATTTAACAGCCATCCATCAGAATCTTCGCTCAAATCAAATCCAACTTCCTTCAGTTTTTGATGTGATGCACTTATTCTGGCATTTTGTCTCGGGTCCAATTCCAGTTTCAAAGGAATTAGCCGTTTCTGAGGTAACCACAACGACTCATCATTACGTAATCGTTCATATCTGACTCTCTCATGCAGTGCATGTTGATCTATCAATAGCAACTCTTCTTCTGCTTGTACAAGGATATAGGAATCAGCGAACTGCGCCAAAGGTTCCATCTTAGGTAGTTCATTGATTATGCCTTCAAGCGGTGTTTCTTTGCTCGGAGAATGTGTTTGACCAGCACCCGCATGGCGGTGTAATTCTCTTTCAGCAGGAGAAAGCGCTGGAGCGATAGGACTCTCATCCATTCCAGGAAGCATTTCTTGGCTGGCCATTGAAGTTGAAATCGGTCGTTGCTTTTCCTGTTTACTAATTTCATCTGCAACATTGCCAACTAGATTCAATTGAGCTCCAGCAGCGATTGCCCAAGAAGGAACTGAAGTTCCAGGCCCATCTTGCTCTATAGAGTCGCTTATTACAGAGGGTATAGCATTTGTTCCCGCCGCCTTTAGAATTGGGTCTTGAGGCGTATCATTATGCAAATTTGGCTTCAAGCCACCAGCTTTCAGCAATTCTTCAACAGGTTGAACTGCAGAATTATGTGCTAACCCTTGT
The DNA here is from genome assembly GCA_028821785.1 of Candidatus Poseidoniaceae archaeon. Taxonomy (GTDB): domain Archaea; phylum Thermoplasmatota; class Poseidoniia; order Poseidoniales; family Poseidoniaceae; genus MGIIa-L1. Next base: position 1,082 of record JAPKFC010000030.1, read on the forward strand.
AATTCAGATATTCCACCAGCAGCATCAGGTTGTGTTGGAACTGATTCAAGGGTATGGGCAATGGCTCTTTCCAATCTTTCTAGAACTCTCCAAGAGTGCCTTAATCGAACTTCTCTCTTGGTTGGATGGACATTTACATCGACTTCATTGGCCGGTATGATGAGGCTTAGTACGGCGATTGGATGGCGTCCTTGCATTAGTCTTGTTTTGTATCCTCTGCGAATCGCTTGCAAAAATGGACCAGCAGAAACCGGCCTATCATTGATCAATATGTGGACATCATCACCTTTACCTCTAGTCGTATCAGGAGTACTTATCCACCCACTCCATGATTCTTCACCAGGTGCATCATCATCTATTGCTGGGCTTGATAATTCGAGCATTGCAGAAGCCTGACCACCGAGGAGATCATACAAACGGTCGTTCATCGTTTCACTAGCGGGAACATCAAGCATAATTTTCTCATCGATTAACAGCCTAAATCCTACATCCATATGGGCCATTGCATGAGATACAACAACATCGACGATTCGTGAGTTCTCAGTAGCAGCTCTACGCTGGAATGCAAGACGTGCAGGTGTGTTGTGGAATAAGTGAGCAACTTCTATTCTTGTTCCATGGGCCATACCTTCCGGCTCAACAGACTCTTTGTCACCATCCTTCATCGATATGCTTCTGCCCTCACAATTTTCAGGACGGCTTGCAATTTTGAGATGCGAGACCATACCAATACTGGCTAAAGCCTCACCTCTAAATCCAAGAGTATGGATTGCAGATAAGTCTTCTAACTTGCGTAATTTTGATGTTGCATGTCTATCAAGGGCAAGCGGTAGGTCTGCTTCATCAATTCCCGAACCATCGTCCTCGATACAGATCAAGTCAAAACCACCTCTTTCAACTGTGATTACGATGCGAGAACTACCAGCATCCAAACTGTTCTCTAACAATTCCTTTACCACTTGAGCAGGCCTTTCAACGACTTCACCTGCTGCGATATGACCAATTGTTTTGTCATCTAGTTGAATTATTCTATTTGCTTGACTCAATTTATTCACCACCAAGCATTTTCTTCAACCTGTAAAGCGCATCTTGTGCCTGCCTTGGGCTCAAATCATCGGCTTTTATGGTTGACAAATAATCCAATACAGCCTGCTGCCCTGGCTCTAAGGATATTTGCTGAATTTCAACAGTTTGGCTAGCAGAAGAACGACCCATTGCTGCAGCAGCAAAATAGCCCATGAGGCTCGCTTGACCGCTATCTCTTGAGACAGGAGCACCGGTTTCACCTGCTTTTGCCCCCGTGGCCTGACTTTCTAGGAAGGCGAGTAGGTCACTGGCTCTCTCAACAACTTCTCTTGGCAAACCTGCCAATGCAGCAACCTGTACTCCATATGAGTCATCACAAGGGCCGTCAGCAACAGTGTGTAAGAATTTTAATTCACCATCAGATTGAGCAACTTGAACATGGACATTAATCAATCCCTTGACCTCTTCCTCCAATCCAATCAATTGATGATAATGAGTTGCAAATAGCGTTCTAGAACCGATTCTATTACAGATGTCTTCTGTTACAGACCAAGCAATAGATAGCCCATCAAAGGTAGAAGTACCTCTGCCAATTTCGTCTAATAGTACCAATGAGCGTGAAGTAGCCCTACGTAAAATGTGCGCTACCTCAATCATCTCCATCATGAATGTTGAGCGCCCTCTTCGCAAGTCATCACTTGCTCCGACTCTTGTGAAAACACGGTCAACCAAACCTAGTTTTGCCTTTTTACATGGGACGAATGAACCGGATTGTGCCAATATGGAAAGTAGAGCAGTTGTACGCAAGTAGGTTGACTTTCCACCCATATTTGGTCCAGTGATCAACAAAAATCTTCGTTTTGCATCTAGGTGGATGTCATTTGGAACAAATCCGCTCTGTGTTTCCAATACAGGATGCCTTGCACCTTCTGCCTTTAGATGGTCTTTCTCAGTCATTTCTGGGCGTGACCAAGCACGAGACCTTGCAACATCTGCAAAGCATTGTAGTACGTCGATTGAAGCAACTCTTGCAGCAATATTAGCTAATGTTACAACATGTGTTCGACATCTTTCTCTCATAGTTGTGAACATCCGATATTCTAATTCTTTTACTCGCCCACTTGCGGTTAACAATAGATCATCGCGCCGTGCTAATTCATCGGTAACATAGCGGGAACCATTGGTCAATTGTTGTTTTCTTCTCCAATGTTCAGGGGCTTTGTCTTCATGTTTTTTTGTAATTTCAATAAACCAACCGATTTGCCTATTCATTCTAATCTTCAAACTAGGAATTTCTAATTCATTTCGCAGACTTGCTTCTAAATCTTTGAACCATGAGTGGCCACTCTCGGCTGTTTCCCTTAGTTCATCAATATCGTCATCAATTCCACTTCTAATCAGTCCTCCATCCTTCAATCCCAAAGGTGGCTCATCTACCAAGGTGCGACGTATCTCCTCACCCATATCACTTAGCGAATCTAAGTCCAGAGATAGATGTGATAACAGTTGATTATCCACTTCCTTACATAGATTGATGACCGCTGGCATCCTTTCCAATGCGATTGCAGTAGCCAATAGGTCTCTTCCATTTGAGCGATTATAGGCTAATTGAGTTGCAAGCCTTTCCATATCTCGTAAACCTTTCAAAGCCTCTCTCAGCGCATCAAGTCTTCTAGATGAGCGAGTTAATGCAGCGACTGCATCATGCCTCGCAGAAATAGCATCAATATCGGCAAGAGGGCGCAATATCCATGTTTTCAACAAGCGTCGACCCATTGCAGTACGGCATCTATTGAGGCTAGAAAGCAAACTACCCTCATATTCTCCAGTTAAGGTTGAAGTTAATTCTAAATTTCTTAGAGTAGTTTGGTCGAGTACTAAATGACCTTCCTCCTCAATGATTTCAACATCTCTAAGTGGAACATCATCAGTAATATGCATCGTTGAGAGATAATCGGCGGCCAATCCAGCAGCGGCTATTGCCAAAGGGGCATCATCTAAATCCAGATGGCCAAGGTCTGCAACCTTCAGAACCTTTGTCAAACGTTGTCTTCTTTTCGCCTCACTCGCTTTATGCTGACTTATTGTAACTCCATCCAAATGCGAGAACATAGCGCAGAGCGTATTATTCTCAGCATCGGCTGGAGAGATGACAATCTCACTTGGATTCCATCGAAGAACTTCATCCAATGCCTTTGCGAATCGATCTGCACCATGGCATGTGCTCGCCCAGGCCTGTCCAGTTGAAGCATCAACAACTCCCATTCCAAGGCTGTCACTTGCAAGGCAAATCGCTATCAGTAGAGACCTTTCATCAGTTCCTAGCAACGATTCTTCATACAAGCTGCCAGGGGTGTAGATTCTGCTAACCGTCCTTTCAAGAATCTTGGCACCTTCTCTCAATTCATCTTCTTGCTCAGCAACACAGACCTTGTGTCCGGCTTTTAGCATGCCGCGAATATTTTCTTCCAAGGCATGCCAAGGGAATCCCGCCATGCGGGTTGGGTCGGCGGCTTTTTTATCCCTAGAAGTTAGAGTAAGGCCAAGTACTTCGGAAGCAATTTCCGCATCATCGTGGAATAACTCGTAAAAATCACCCATTCTGAAGAATAAAATTGAATCTGGGTGTGATGATTTGATTTCATCAAACTGGTCCATCATCCCTCTTTTTGTCATGCTAAAACCCCGTCAATGCTCACGCCGGATGTAGTGGTCAATGACGATAGCACATGAAGATTCTCGCTATATCTTCCTCCGTAGGAGGAATAAACCAGAGAATTAACAAAATAGTTCTGGCAAATAAAAGTGCCATTAAAACCCAAGAATCACTTCAATATTTTCGGTATCGATCCAATACAGTCCAGCCCATTACAAGCAAAACAATGCTGAAAAAGGTTAGGAATGCAAAGTTTAAGAAACCTCGCCCATCCTCTATAGAGTCCTGTACTGTTGTGTCTAAGGTCATCATTTCAAATGCCCCATTAGCATCCATTCCATGCATAAATATCATACCACTTTCATATTCAGAGATTTCTATTTCTAGCGGTATTGGTTTTGCTAATTCCTCAATCTCAATTATTCCATTGTGAAAAGTCGCAATCGATGTTGTATCCTTATGCCCAATAAACCAAGTTTTTCCCTGTGAATCAGTTACTGCAGATTGAGAGGAGATCTCTATTTCATTGATTGAGCCATCATCTTCAACTTGATATGCACCTGTATTTGCTGCGATTATTACTTGTGAATTACCAGTGGAGAATACGTTGTGTATTTGTCCTTCATCACCAGTCATAAACGAGGTCAAAACAGGTGATACAGAGAGGTTTCCTTGCCATTCAATTATTCCGATTGCAGAGCGAACACTCGGGCTTGCAGGGCTTTCGCCAGAACTTTGAGTATTTGTGATAGTACCAGTTGCAACCCATTTTTCCTGAGATAAGTGAACGATGTTATTCCAATTAACTAGATTTGAATTCGATAATGGTGGTGATGCAACATAATATGATAATGCTCTAATCGACGAAGTGCCATCAATCTCTTGAGTTACCATCATGGCAGATTCCGGACCGTTATTCTCTTGGTAATCATCGATCCAAAATTCATCACTAGTGTTGATATTAATCGATGCTATTTGTTCACCAAGAGTTATTTCAACCAATTGAGTACTGGCGAGTGATAATATTGCCCGATTCTCGCCCATTTCATTAATGAAGCGAATTTCATCGCCTTTGTCAAATCCTGATGGTTCATATATCATCTCTACAGTATCAGTCTCAGTTTGACTGAAGAGATAATGTCCTTGGCTTGGATTATGTGTATGTGTTAATTGGCTTGCAATATCCACGCCGTTGTCAAAATAAACTATGTCAAGGACTCTATAACCGTCATGGGCGGCTTCACCAGCCCCTAAATCAACGCCAGCCAAAGTACTAGTCCCTTCAATAGCGACTCCACCCAAGATGGCGAATAGGAAAAAAATGCCAATTGCGAGCCATTGATGCTCACTTTCTTCTTCCAGCAACTTGCGCCAGCGTCCTGCCATAGTTGATTGGCAGTGTTGGGGGCAAAAGAAGGCTTTCATCAAAGTGCTAGATTGAGCGCTATTCAGCAAGTTTTCTATCTCATACGGATAAGGCTTCAATCAAAGCAATGATAAAGGGACCATTGGTCGCAAGGTTACTTAGAGGTTTACATATGGCACGAAAACCAGCATCCATGTATCGTCAACTCAAGGGGCCAGCATATACTCGTCGCAAGTATATTGGCGGTGTTCCAAATAATCGTATTATGCAATTCCACGTTGGAAATCGTAGAGCTGCAGAAGTCGGTGAGTTCAAAGTAATCATTGAACTTCGTTCCGATAACAATGTACAAATCCGTCACATTGCTCTTGAAGCAGGCCGTGTTATTGCAAACTCTACCATTCGTAAGGTAACAGGAATGGACGGATATTCACTTCGTGTTCACACCTTCCCTCATCATGTTCTACGAGAGAATAAGCAAGCAACTGGTGCAGGTGCTGACCGTGTTTCACAAGGAATGCGTTGCGCATTCGGAAAGAACGTTGGAACTGCAGCACGTGTAAAGCGTGGTCAGAGAATCATGTCAATTCAAACAAACCCTGAACATTACCTATTAGCGCGAGATTCATTGCGCAAGGCTAGCATGAAAATGCCAACACCTTGTACAATTCGCCTTATTGCAGGTCACGAACACCTCAAGGGTCTAATTTGAATGAAGATGCAGGGATTCGCTCCCTCATCAAGCATCACACCTTGTTGTCTTGGCGCGGATACCAAATACCGATGGCCAATACGAATGAATGAAGGGAGGTGAGAATGTGCGAGTAGCAGTTTTGAAAGAGGACAGTTGTCAACCTAAGAAATGTAATGATGAATGCTATGAATTCTGCCCACCGGTTAGAAACGGCCAGGAATGTATCATTTTAGATGACCATTCAGGCAAACCCATGATTTCAGAGAGTTTGTGCATTGGGTGCGGTATATGTATCAATAAATGTCCACACGATGCCTTGATCATCGAGAATTTACCTAGTGAATTGGAACAGGATATGATCCATAGATATTCAATGAATGGATTTCGATTGTTTAGACTCCCTACGCCGAGTAAGGAAAGTGTGGTAGGTATTCTTGGACCCAATGGAATGGGTAAGTCGACTGCAATCAATGCACTCTCCGGAAGAATAGTACCAAATTTGGGAGATTGGATGAACAAAGAATGTAATTGGGATGGAATCATTGAAACCTTGCCGAGAGGCGAATTACGTGATTTCTTTATTTCAGTGCGAGAAGGAAAAATAAAAGTTGCACTGAAACCTCAAAACATTGATCGATTGCCGAAAAGGGTTCAGGGAACAGTTCGCGAATTATTGAGCAAAGTTGACGAGAGAGATATGTTTGATGAGATGACCAATGAGTTGGGAATCTCTCATCTGCTAGACCGAACAGTACAACAATTGTCTGGCGGAGAATTACAGCGAATGGCGATATGTGCAACTATATTGCGTGATGTTGATGTTTATTTCTTTGACGAACCCTCATCTTACTTGGATATCCATGAGCGCATGAGAATCGTAAAAATCATCCAAAAATTAGCAGAGACTAAGCGTGTTTTAGTAATAGAGCACGACTTAGCAGTTCTAGATGTACTAGCAGATTTGATTCACATAGTATATGGGAAGAAAGGTGCATTTGGAATTTTCACCCCAGCCCGTTCAACTCGACAAGCGATTAATTCATACCTAGACGGATTCTTGCCAGAACAAAATGTTCGTATTCGTGATAAACCAATAAAGTTCCTAAATCACCGTGGTGGTTCAGCAGAACTTGGCAGTCAGGTCATCAGTTGGGGTGGTTTAGAGAAGCAGTTGGGCGATTTCAAGTTGGAAACTGGGGAAGGAAAAGTCCACAGGAGCGAAGTTGTCGGAGTGGTCGGTCCAAATGGAACTGGTAAGTCTACAATGATCAAAATACTCGCAGGAGAGCACGAATATGATGGTGGTTGGGTTAGCAGCGATTGCAGTGTTTCATACAAACCTCAGCATATTGATGTGGACATGGACTGTACTGTTCAAGTTTGGTTAGATGCTGAAGTTGGCCCACGTTGGAGAAGTGGAGAGTACAATGTGAATGTGATTCGAGCTTTGGGAATTGATGAATTATTGCCTAAGCGTGTCAAGAAATTATCTGGTGGTGAGAGACAAGCAGTTTCAATTGCAATATGTCTCGGAAGAGATGCTGATTTGTATTTGCTTGATGAGCCAAGCGCCCATTTGGATGCTAATGCTAGAATGGAGGCTGCAAAGGCGATTAGAAGAACTATGGAGGCGAATGAGAAATCTGCCTTCGTTATCGACCACGATGTATATTTCATTGATATCTTAGCCGATTCACTTCTTGTGTTTGAGGGCGAAGGTGGAAAGTTCGGTAAAGCAGAAGGGCCATTCTCATTGAAAGAGGGTATGAACCGTTTCCTGGAAGGCGTCAATATCACATTCCGCCGTGACCATGATTCCAAGCGCCCGCGAATCAATAAATCCAATTCTAGAAAAGATAGAGAGCAACGTCAGGTCGGTGATTTCTATTCATATCAACACTGAGAATAAGATGGCGTATTGTCTAATTCCTGTATCAATTGGTGATCAATAATGCCCGTTAGCACACCACCTTTAGGCGGACCACTAGGGCGTTCTCGTTCTCGTCTTTCCGCCAGTGCGCTAACTTCGTTTCTTCGTTGCGATAGGCAATGGTTTTTAGGAAATAAAGTTGGGATTAGAGGACCATTGAATCCTCCCCAAGTTCTCGGTATTGTCTTGGAAGATGCGCTTTGTTCTATTTTGATGCAAAGGCCCGTAGGTATTGATTCTATAGAAGGGATTAAAGAATGGGCACGCAGTTTCATAGAAGATTCAGTTTCAACGGTATTATCCGAAGGCGGAAAAATGTGGAATGAAGGTATTTGGCGTGTAGATGAAAGTTGGGATGATGTCGATGTTGACAGAGTTCGAAGAAGAATCAATGGTGGATTGGAATTATTTTTTGAAGAAGTAGAGGCTTGCTATAAGGCCAACGGCGGCCCATATCTTGAATTGTTTCGCAGTGGCCTGCAACCATTCAATGTAGCAGCGCCATCATGGGGTGATGAGCCGGTTTTCCCTATTCCAGATAAAATTCCAAGTCTTAACATTAGAAAATGGTCCAATGGTATTGATGCTGATTGGAAAGAGAAGGGAAGTTCAGTTTCTTGGTCAGAGGCTTGGGAAATTGCCCGTCCATGGGTAAAAGATCCAAGGGTGCATCAACCACAAAGAATGTTTCACAAAGATGGATGGGCTGCAGGAGAATTAGATCTAGTCCTACGTTGGGATGGTAGAATTCGTTTGATCGACGTTAAATCAGGTGACCCGACATCAAAATTCGCAGCATCTCTTCAACATCAATTAGGGTTCTACAGCTGGCTTTGGTTTGAAACTCATGACAGTCAAAGAGTAGATGGTATGGAAGGTTGGTACCTAGATGGTCCACACCGTGTAGAATTCGAAGCCCCTAGTATTGAAAATTTACAAACCATGACCGGTGTTTTCAAGCAAGTTCATGAAAAGATGCAAGCGATGGGAGCAGGTCCTGCAAAAATGCCTGTTTCGCTGGAGGAAGCATGTGATGGAGAATCAGCAGGTTGCCACTGGTGCAGTTTAGCATTGGATGGAGATACTATGGTAAATGATGAATTGCTGAAAACAATTTATGATGGTCAAGAAATAATAATGTCAACACCTAGTGAAAAATTACAGCAAATACCTCAGAGGGTTAGTGTTACAGGAAAGTTTACCGGTGCATGGGGTCCATTGCCGAATCATTTCGGTGAGCCTGTGTTAGGGGCCATGCTGATGGCAGGAATGAAGCAAATTACAATTGAAGAAAGCCAACCGGGAGCGTTTCCAAAGCTGCACGATTGCCCTAAGGGTGAGATTGTCATTATCGATGCACTTCCAGGTGTATGGAGAGGTCAAGCAAGGTTGTATGTTGATAAAAATACTAGGATCATAAGTAGGAAAGATGCAGAACAAGAGTTTGATGACCTGTCACAGAAATTAACAAGAGTCGGTTTGCTGCGCACAAGAGCAAATGTTGAAGGAATCATACTGTGCATAGCAAAACGTAGTGGGAAAAGGTTGGATGGAAAGCCTTGGGCTATGCTATCAATGCACCTTTGGGATGGTCAACACGTCGTTGAAGTTGCGGCCTTTGGTTCCAGTATTACTGGTGCGATGGAAGAAACAAAACCAGGTGATACGTTGAAAATGACGGGTGCTGAAATTGGTTGGAGAAATGGATTACCGCAGTTGAGAATAGACATTCGTTCAACCAGACTTTCTTTCAAGAGGAAAGAGAGCCTTTTAGAGGGTTGAATTTTACCCACTTTGTATGCCGGTACATTTTGCGAGCGAAGAGGATTCAATTGGGCCATATAATCGCTTGTCAGCAAGCCAAGCAAATGCCTACAACAATTGTTCTCGGCTTTGGTATTATGAGAAGATTCTGCGCTTCAAAATGCCGCAAATACCAGTGCTATTCGTAGGTAGGGCTGTTGAAGATGCAGTTTGTAAAATGCTTCGTGAATCTCCAGGTCTAATGGTTTCAAGTGCAGATTCAAAATTATTAGAATCAACTCCACTAGATGAAAATGGCCTTCCAAATAGAGCAGATGTAGATTGGCCGGCCTCAAAGTTGCTGGCTTTGCCTGAAAAGATGCAACCATCGACCATCGATGAAATGAAAAAATGGGGTCGCGAAAGATTAGACATCCATCTTCCATTATCCTTAGAAGAAATGAGAATAGAATGGGAAAGTGAAGAAAGGAAATCCGGTAATTGGTCTACTGTTAATACCCAATATTGCCTCAAAATGTGTTATACTGCATTAGACATGCATCTTGTAGAATTACAGCGTTGCTTTGAGGCCAATGGTGGCCCAAGTCTTGTAAGTTGGCGAGAGGGAAATAGAGACTTTTGGCCTGCCCCAGATGGTAGGGGTTTTGATTTAAAAAGCAGTCATCCGTTGGCTAGTAAGGACTCCTTTACTCTAGTTGAGGCTTGGGAGATATGTCGCCCATGGTTCGTTGACCCCGGTGCACAAAAATTCTCAATGAATGCAATTCATCCAGAGCATTGGTTCCAAGGAGAATATGACTTGGTATATCGCTGGGATGGACAAATAAAAATTGTCGACTTGAAGGCAAGCGTTGGCAAAGGTGACCGCTCTGGAAACTATGTCGATCAACTTCGCATGTATGCGATGTTGTGGTGGGTAACTCATGACAAAAAGGAAATGGTTAATTCCCTTGAAATTTGGTATCTAGGCGCAAATGTCGTTAAAGAAATAGAATTGCCTTCAGTTACAGAACTACAACAAATGGAATCTGACTTGAAAGATATGTGGAAAGTTCTCAGAGAGACTAAGCCAGACATCGAACAGTGCCCGCCTAATCCAGCACCAATGCGTGGATTTTCTGCAGGAGGTAAGGCAATTGATGCTCCAAAGGATTCACGTTGCATGAGTTGTGACTGGCAGAATATATGCCCTGGTGGCTCTGGAAATGACGATTTACCAAGTGCTGGAATTGTTAATTTACCAGGTTCTACATCGAGTTTTGATATTACAGAAATTGCACAATTAGATCCTCGCGCCACCATAATAGCAGAGGTATTTTCTGTAGTTGGTGCTAATACAAAGCCAGTTCCTCAAATCACAATTTCTCAAGGGAGTAATTTTGCAAAGATACAAATTATTTCAGAAACTCATGAGTCTGGGCAAAAAAGTTGGCCAATAGGAATTAAGAAGGGAGATATTGTCAAATTGGAAGGATTGGTCTTTACCGTCAATTGGAAAGGTGAAATAATGCTCAAAGTAGACCCCCATGCAAGAATAATTCCAGCTTTACCGGGTGAAGAATCTACCACTGATTTATTATCATATAGAGCGAAATATCATGTTGCAGGAAGGGTGATTTATCGTTTTGATAAGCGAGGAATTGGCCGTAATGGTAAGGAATGGCATAGAAAAGGAATGATGATTCAAGATTCTTCAGGTGCGATGAAAGTCGGCGGATGGGCCAATGACTGGGGACCTCAATATAGCACTGTTAATATTGGAGACACGGTCGTTATTGCCAATATTGGAATTGATGCTTGGGCAACCGAAGTACGTGGTGAGATATCACGGAATTCGACGTTTCAAATCATTGATCGAATCTAGATAATTTTACTCTCTAAATAGAATTATTATTTTGAACGGATTGGCGCCAAGAGAGAGATTTGAACTCCCGTGTTCAGGGAACAGTGGATTTCGAATCCACCGCAATACCGGGCTATGCGATCTTGGCCTCTATGTGCCCGCTCTTACGCGACGGTCATAAGGATGATGCACTGTCCAATCGCTATGCAGGTGCACTTAAACGGACGCGACCACGATTTAAAGATCGAAGTTGAGCCTGGTCAAACGGTTAGACAAGTACTAACTAGTGCAAGCATTTTACCTTCAACAGTAATTGTTAGTTTCGAAGGAACAATTCTTCCACACTCAACTATACTAAGCAGTGATGTAGCTTTACTCGTCACTACGGTGTCATCTGGTGGTTGAACTTTCAATCAATTGTAAAATGCATCGGCTGAGTCAGCCAATTCAGCAATAACATCCGATGCTTTTTCTGGTGCCATACTCTGCAATTTTGCTAATAGATTTGCTGAGGTATCACTCGGCAGTGATATTCCCAATTCAAACCAGTTGTCAATTTTATCAAGTAATCTTTGACTTGCCATAATATCTCCACTGGCACCGACTGTTGTCGCTATTGCTAGGCATGAATTTATCTCATAAAGAGGGCCGCTGCTAGCCAATAGAGCAGTCAAACCAATCGCTCCTGAACTAGGTTCATCTCTACGAACATCTACTCCTTTTGATTCTAATTCAATTCTGTGTGATGCATCACTTGCAACAACAAAAGTATCCTTTCTGGATGGCTCACTTCCCAAACCGGCCATTACAACCAATTCTTCGACTCCTTGTTTCATGAAAAATCGCATGATCTCATTAGCCAACAATCCTTGACTATTAGGGTCAACAGGTTGTGTCGTTCCTGTGAGTGTTAGCACTATCTTCCCAGTAGTTGATTCTATAGAGGACAGTGTGTAATGTGGAGGAGTCAATAATCCATCTTCATCAAGACATGCTAAAGGTGGCAATGAAGTATCATAGAGTCTAGCAACTTGCGTTGTTTTGTTAACTGAGTTAACAGCATCGATAGCGGCCTTGCCAACGTTGCCAACTCCAGGAAATGCAATCAGCATCAGAGTATGTTCTGGGAGGCTAGTATTGCCGTTTCTCCATTCAACAGTTAGAACCATGAATCAGCAATCCTAACGCGACGCGCTATAATGTTTGACATTGATTCAAATCACAGCACCCTATTATTAGAGTTAAAATCGGAAGCCGATTTGATTAATAAAAATCATTCTTCTTCATCAATGACCTTGATTACTGCTGATTCACGCATCTCTTCCAAAGATGGTAAAGTAGGGAGGCTTTGTGGCCAAGAAGAATCTTCAACATTGTACATTTTACGACGAAGTTCTGCTCGATGATCTTCTGGTGACCACTTTAGAGGTGCTGCAGCTTGTGCAGTTTTTCCACAAGATGGGCAGGTGGTTGACAATGACCATGCATTGCAATCTAGGCATTGTTGTAGTAATTGTTTAGCCATAAGTATCACTCTCTCCAAGCTCTCGCTTCTCCACCAGAACTTTGCATTAATTCAATTGCAGCATTTGTTGCATTTTCCCATGCAGACTCTGCACTCTTGAAGTCTGGAGCCTTCAATTCAATTCTGTATTGTGGTGCGCCATTATAGTGGCATGAGATCTCTATTTCATCCGCTTCTGAAGAGAAATTTTCTGCAGCAAGTAATGATTCGCGAATAACTTCAATTCCATTAACTGAGTCGATACTCAATGATATTGTTCCACGTACTTCAACAAAATCAGGGATGATGTTTTCAATTGCAACTTCAATGAATACTTTGATCCAATCTCCTTCGAAACCAGCATCTACCAAAGCACCTTCTTTCATTGCGGCTTCTTCAAAAGACCCATAAAGTGTTTCAAATGTCCCCGATAATTCTTCAGCGGTTTCAGCAATTTCAGCTTCAGACCAACTGACTCTCTCGCCGATAACCTTCAACAATTGATGAGCTCTCTTTTCATTCTTCCATTCTTGTAAACGGCCACGACGTCGTTCTTCGGAAACAGATTTGAGAGAGAGTTCTAAAGATGTGCCATCTTTTCGGGTGCGCATCACTTTACAGATTAGCCTTTGACCTTCTCTGACAAAACCACGAATATTCTTTACCCAACCACTGGCAATTTCACCAATAAAAATGAAACCTTCAATACCTTCAAATTCATCTAAATCAACATAGCAACCGTTCTGTTTAACAGTTTTTACAGTTACAACGACTAACTCCCCTTCTTGAGGGCCGCCAGTTAGATTTCCTTTGCTCATGGGAGGGTAGCCTCCTCATTCCAGTGTCTCTACTACATTGCATCCAACTAGGTCGGATTTTCCACCAGATGGGCTGGTCAGTGTTGCGCCACAAACATCACACGAGATGATAGAGGTGGCACGGGAGAAAATTGTTGATTCATTACTGCAGTCACGGCATGCGACCTTTAGGAAATTACTTGTCATATTTATTCACCTCATCGATCGATTAACTCGAACTTCTTTGCACGCTGACATGGAGCGTAGTGCGCTTTACCAGTTACGGTACAGCGGTATAGGATATTTACTCTCTTAGTTGGCTTCTCGCGTCCTTCTGGTTTTGGACGAGGGAAACCTCGGTATCCAGCCATAACCTTACGGAAACGGCGTTGACCCCACTTTAATTCTGAAGCGCGTCTCTTCTTAACACGCTCAATGGTATGCAGAGTATGCTTACCAGCAGATGGACTGTATCGCATTATTTGACGTGGCATTTTTACCATGAGAACACCTTAAGCATCTCGCCCACAAGGGTCGGGTATTTAGCCGTACCGCATTAGTAATGCCATTAAAACGCCGCACTGCTAAGGGATATGACGGGCATTATTGATAAGGCTGGGGCCTAAGCACCCTGCATGGATGCGATAATGCAGGCAGCCTTCTGGTTCTGGTTTCCAGCTATCGCATTAGTAGTTGGGACAGGCACCGCTCTGTCATCGAAGTCTGATTTGATAAAGAAATTATCAAAAATAATCGCAGTAATCGGATTTGTAATGGTTCTCTTTAGTCCAGTGACAGTACCTGAATCCCCTTCAAGCGCAGCAGGACATCTACTCGGATCTATTGTTGGGCCATGTGCCCTATTGGTTACAGGAATTTATTTGTTAGCCTTTTCAGGAAATGTGGAAGTTGGAAAATTATCTTCAACCGATAGAAAGATTGGTTCAGTTTGCACCTTTTTGGGTTTGGTATGGTTAGAGGGGATGCATTGGTGGACTTGGACTCCAATGTTGAATGGTGAAGTAAATCCTTATTGGTTGGTTTTTTGGCCGACCTTCCTTTTATTGTCAACTGGATTGAGCAGTGGTGCGGCATTTTCATTGAGATATTTAGGTGATTCTAGAGAACAGGAATCTAATTTTATGTTAGTGATTTCTTCTTTAACATTCACTCTAACAGCCCTAGGAATGATTCTTGACGGACCTAATATCAGCGCTGAAATATTTAGAGATAGTTTTTGGCTTGCAGTATCTGATATCTTTGGATTAGGATTGGGCGTTGGTTTGTCAATACTTGTGTTTGCCTTTGTAATCTGGGTTTATGAATCCAGCCTCCCACCTACAAAATCTTTAGACGCACCGTCTCAACAAGAATTAGTACAAGCGTCTTCAATCGTTGCTAAGCATATCGGAGGTGAGCAAGAATGAGCGATGTATCAAAAACCTGGAAAATAGTTATCATGGCAATTAGCGCTCCACCATTGCTACTAATGATAATTGCAGTAATATTGGGAGATGATATCACTAGCCAAGCATTCAAGAGATTTGCTAATGCACTGATCACTGGCTATACATTTAGTGCAGGGTTATTATTCATCAACATGTTCTTCTATGCAGATTCAAGACATCGTCCACTAGCACCATTATTTGGAATGATGTTGGCGACTATTTTCGGTTCAATGATTACATTGTGGTTATTATCTCAAGGTGATTTGTTATTGGAAGAAAATGGATCTGTTAGAGCACAAGCCCTTTCCAATATTGTTCGCATATTAGTATCGCTTGTGGCATTAATCATGTCAGTTGCAGTTGCAGTAGGTGGCACTTTTGTGGCAATCACATCCAGACCAAAGCGTAAACTGTTCGAAGAAGAATAGGTTAGCAATGACCTTTTCTTCGGGTCAGTTTCTTTCCGTCGGTTTCATAAGGAGGAGGTTGGTGGGCTGGCTGTCAAGGTGTTTCTATGTCTAAGGGTACTCCATCAAGAGGTAAGCGTCAAAAGACTGCTCACATTCGTTGCCGTCGCTGTGGTGGCAACTCATATCACAAGCAAAAGTCTGTATGTGCATCATGCGGATATGGCGAGACTGCTCGCATGCGAAAGTTTTCTTGGAGCAAGAAAACACATCGTCCTAAAGCTTGATTTTTTTTTCTTTTTAGTTAGCGCTTCAAGCGCAATGGCTACAAGCAAGGTTCTGTTGGTCTGTCTAGAGGCAACATCAATGTGTGGTATTATTGGAGTCGTCGGCCGGCAAGGGTCACATGTAAATCAACTGATTTACGATGGATTAACGGTTCTTCAGCATAGAGGTCAAGATGCAGCGGGCATCATGACCGACTACCAAGGTAAATTTCGCTTAAGAAAATCAAATGGTCTTGTTTCTGACATTTTTTACAGCCGTCATATGCTACGTCTACAGGGTAGCACTGGAATCGGGCATGTTAGATATCCAACGGCTGGTTCATCATCAAGATCTGAAGCTCAACCTTTCTATGTTAATTCACCATATGGACTATCTTTAGCGCATAATGGTAATCTAAGCAACGCCGAAGAACTAAGGGTGAATCTGAGAGATGTTCACATGCGTCACATGAATACCAATAGTGATTCTGAATTATTGCTAAATTCACTGGCCGTTGAATTATACTCTAGAACTAACAGCCTAGACATCGGTGGAGAACAACATATCGATGTTGAATCATTATTCGGAGCCGTATCGGGAGTTCATAATTCTGCAAAAGGTGGATATGCTTGTGTTTCAATTATCTCAGGCTATGGTTTGTTGGCGTTTAGAGACCCAAATGGAATCCGACCACTTATCTTCGGTAAGAAGGAACTAGATGGCGAAACCGAATGGATTGTGGCGTCCGAATCTGTTGCTATTACTGCACTTGGATTTGAAATTGTACGTGACGTTGCACCAGGTGAAGCAGTTTTCATCTCAAATTCCGGCCATTTATTCACTAGGCAATGTTCAGAAAATGTACTTCACTCTCCATGTATCTTTGAACATGTATATTTTGCAAGACCAGATTCGGTAATGGATGGTATTCCAGTTTATCAAGCGCGTTTAGCACAAGGTAAAAAATTAGCAGAACGCCTTCTTGAGTCTTGGCCAGATCATGATATTGATTGTGTAATTCCAGTCCCAGATTCGGGTAGAATCTCAGCTCTTCAAATGGCCAACACTTTGTGTGTTCCATATCGAGAGGGATTTGTAAAGAATCGTTATGTTGGCCGCACCTTTATCATGCCAGGTCAAGCCCTAAGAGAGAAATCAGTTCGTCGTAAATTAAATGCAATTGAACAAGAATTTAGGGGTAAGAATGTTTTGCTTGTAGATGATTCCATAGTTAGAGGTACAACATCTGCAAAGATTATTGAAATGGCTCGTGAAGTTGGTGCAAATAAGGTCTATTTTGCTTCAGCAGCCCCTCCAGTTCGACATCCAAATGTCTACGGAATTGATATGCCAGCAGTTAATGAATTCATTGCAGATGGACGAACAATTGATGAAATAAGTAAGAAGATCGGATGTGACAAACTATTCTATCAAACTCTTGAAGATTTGATTGAAGCAACAAATATTGGTGAAACCAAGTTAACTCGCTTTGATACTTCTTGTTTTGACGGTGATTATGTAACTGGAGATATTACCGCAGAATATTTACAACAATTAGATGATGCAAGAAACGATGATGCTAAGCAGGATAATCAAGAAGAAGACGATGTCATTGATATGCACAATGACGACGAGTGAGGTCGATTTCATTGACACAAAACTCTTGGATACTTCGATTCGGAGAATTGGGACTAAAATCTAGGCCGGTTCGTAGCGCTTTTCAAAAAGCATTGAGAAGGAATTTGGAGCAATTAGCAATCAATTCTAACACTCCAATGATTCATGAATTGATACGTCAGCAAGAAATCGTTTCTTCAGATGCACCTATTGCAGTTGTTGAAGATTTATTGTGTCACATATTGGGCGTTGTTGCACTTGATAGAGTTGTAGTTTTGTGCGAGGACTTAACTCCAAGTGTAGTTGCAAAATCTTTCCTCAGCAGAGACGACAAGGTCGGTAAAGCGAGAACATTCGGCGTTAGGGTTCGCCGAGTTGGTGAAAACAAAGAGTGGAATAGTCAGACATATGCAGCAGCAGTAGGTGCTGCATTACTAGCAGAGGATGATTCACTGAGCGTTAATTTACGCGAACCAGACATGTGGGTCAAACTGATTATGGAACGCGATAGAGTCTCCTTGGTTGAAGAGAGAGTCAGTGGTGCTGGAGGTCTTCCTGCAGGAGTTCAAGGAGATGTTCTTATTCAAATCAAAAATAGAGATGACATGTTAGGTGCGTTTTTGATAATGCGTAGAGGTACAAGATTAATTCCAGTATTGGACTGTGATGAAGAGTTGGTTACAATGTTGTCAAAATTTGACCCGTTTATCGGATCACGTTCACATGCAAAAGATGAGGTTGGAAGGAGAATTCAACGTCCAGCATGGGGTGTACTTGGATTGACAATTGAACAGGCAGCGCCATTTGTTCAAAAGCGTGTAGATGCTGTAAAAACAACTCCTATCTCGACATTAGAACCACTGTGTGGCTGGAGTGAAGAAGAGAAAATAGCCCTTCTTAATCACATGGAGAAACCAAGTATCAATATCCCTCACCCTGATTTGACTTCCTGGATAAATGCTTGAATTTAATCCTGCACTTTGTTGCGGAGAGGTTTTCAGCAATGAGATATGTGAAGTTGCTATGGTAAAGACACTGACATGCCATCCCACTGCGGTTGATAGCAGAGTCTTTGCACTTAGTATGTCATCTGTAGGAGATGAAGTTGCTTGGTCAGAAGTAGATGGTGTTGTTAAATTAGCAAAATTAGCTGATAATAATTTGAATATCATTACTACAATAAAAGGTCCATCGCAAGTTAACGGAATTATACTACGAGGCGATAGCCTGTACATTATCGATGAGATGGAAGGATTGCACTGTTTTGGCTATGATGGTCGCTTGCAATGGGCATATGAAACTGGAGCCGGTGGAAGGAAATTACTTCGTTCTGACCAATATTTAGCAGTATTGGATTCGATTGGTAGAGTGCATTTAGTAAGTTATAACGGAGATGATTATTGTCAAAACCCAGTGCAGAGTAATTGTGCTTTGATCGTTGCTGCGGAAAAAAAGTTACTAGTCGCTAGCGAGGATGGCATTGTTAGATGCTTGATAGAAGGCAAAGAAACTTGGACTAGGCCAAGCAGAGGAGAGTTGGGAGAATCCATCACTGCAATGGGTCATACTTCACAAGGCATTGTGATGATAGGTAGAGAAGGATATGCAATTGTCGCAGGCGATGAAGAAGCATTAGAGATGGAAATATGGTCAGGCGACAAACTTATTCAAAGAGATGATTTACGAGGCCGATTAACTAGCATCGCAAGTAATGAAGATGGCACGTGGTGTGGCTTTGACAATGGTGATGTAGGCAAACTTTCACCTTCAAACGAATTATCCATAATTACCAATTTACAATTTCCAATCAGATCATTAACAACATGTGGTGATACGGTAGTAGCTGCATGTTGGTTTTACCTATACGGTGTTGATAATGATGGCATTAAATGGCAAATCGAACATCAAGGAATGCCCGATTTTGTATGTACTGATGCAAAAAATAATTTCCTTGTTTTTGCCGGAGAAGACCAAAATGATTGGACTTCCGAAGAACCAATCGGATTAATCGATTTGAATGAAGAAGCATATGAAATTGATAAATCTGACATCGGTTTATGGTATCAAGAAAAATCTTCTATTCCACAATTAACTGCTGATGAAATCTATAGAGTTGATGATTCAGTGGCTAACTTGTTGACACAAGAAGAACGAAAAAAGATGGATGATGGTGTGGAAATCGGATTTGATGGACTGATGGAAGACCTTGAGCATGAGGTTGAAAAGATTGATCACGTTCAGGATGAAATCGAAATAGGTCAATTAGCTGATGAATTTGAGGATAACATCCAATCAATGGCCATGCTCGATGAAAATGAATTATTAGGTGAACTTGGTCAAACTATTAATGAAATAATCCTACCTCAAGCCGATGCAGGAGATGACAAAGTGATTTCAGCAACAAAAGATGGCACTGTGGTTGTTTTATTAGATGGAGGTAATTCGTTTGACCCTCAAAGCAGGATTGCTAATTGGTCGTGGATTGAATCTTCAGGAAGAGAGATTTCGACATCAAGGAAAGTTAAGGTGAAGTTATCCATAGGCAGACATAGTTTTGAGTTAAGAGTTCAAAGTGGGGAAGGAAACTGGACCTCAGATGTTGTTTCTGTAATCATTGAATAAGGCTCAAACTAATTAGATGGTATGTGAGGGTTGAATTATGGCAGTTTCAAGACCACTTATTGAAAACTATTTTGTCGGTGCTCTACAAATGCGTTGCTCAGTGGTTACAGATACGGCTAGTGGTGATACGATAATTATCGACGGTGGTTCAGAGCCTGAGAGATTGATTGCATGGATAGACAATTGGCAAGGTAGAGGGCCAGATTGGTCGTCAGGACCTAGTCAAGATGAATACTCTAATGGTGATTTACCGAAAAGAAATGTGGTTGCATTAGTAAATACACATGCGCATTTTGATCATAGCGGCCATATACCAGACCTACTTGACAATTATAAAGTAAAATGGTACTTACATGATGATGATACCTACTTACAATCTCTAGCTCAATCCTCAGGTCAGAGATGGGGATTTGAAGTACCCACGCCAGCGGTTGCAGATGAGAAATTAATCTCTGGTTCAGTGATGAGTTTTGGAACCATTGATTTAGAAATTTTACACACTCCAGGGCATACACTGGGCGGATGTTGCCTTAGGTTGCTGATAGATGGAGAAGCAGATCACATCTTTGTTGGTGATACTCTATTTGCAGGTTCTGTTGGCAGGACCGATTTACCTGATACAGGTGGTGATTTCGATTTACTTTCAAAATCTATCCACGATAAATTATGGCCACTTGATGATGAAATAATTGTTCATCCAGGACATGGACCACTGACAACTATCGGTGAAGAGAAAATGAACAATCCCTTCGTAGGAATTTCCCCTAATAGAAGTGCCCACAATAGAGGAAGATATCTTTGAGCACAATCAATTCATCATTGCGGAAAGTGATGCTTGAAGGACAGGTAACGTCTCTTCCCAAGTTGCAACGATTCCGTAATCAGCATGTTGGAAAATTGGAGCATCTGCATCTTTGTTTATTGCAACAATATATTTTGAAGAACGCATTCCAGCAAGATGTTGGATTGCACCAGAAATACCGACTGCGATGTATAGATTAGGATTGACAGTCTTACCAGTTTGTCCTACTTGCATAGAATGAGAAATAGGTTCCCAGGTATCAACAGCAGCACGAGATGCACCGACAGCAGCACCGATTGTGTCAGCGATTTTCTCAAGGTGGGAGAAATTATCAGGGGAACCCATGCCTCTTCCTCCAGATATGATGATATTTGCTTCTGCAACATCTAATCTGGTACTCGCTCTAGCTAAGAACTCTTCAACAGCAGTAGCCACGTCTCCTGTAGCGTCAACAACCGATACATCAGCAGAAGCACCTTGTGCAGATGCTGTGAAAATATTGGCTCGAACACTGACTACAGCATCTCCACCAAGAGAAACGGTTTGCATTGCCTTTCCAGAGTATATTGGTGATACCAAATTACCGCCTTCAATAGCGACAACATCTTGCACCACGGGAATATTTCTACGAGCAGCAAGACGAGCGGCCAAATCCTTTGATTGCGGGTTCGCTGAAGCGATAATTGTTCCACTAGGTGCAATAGTATCGATTGCAGTAGCCCAACTCGATGCATCATATGTAGCGAATATATCGGATTTCAATGCAATTACTTTGGAGATTCCTTGAATGGATGCAGCCGTATCTGCGATTGTAGAATCTGTACAAGGGACGATGACGATTGGAGCGGAACCAAGTGCATTTGCTGCTGTTACTAGTTCTGCGGTTGTTGGATGGATTGCACCCTTTGCAATTTCTGCGATAACAATTGTTTGACTCATGATATTCACCTCAAATTACGTTTGCCTCATCTCTTAGCAGTTGAGCAACTTCAGCTGCTGCTGCTCCACCTTCGTATGTTTTACCAGCAGGCTTTGAAGGAGGTAGACTGTGAGAAATAATACTAATGGATGAAGAAGATGGATTGGCAGATTTTACATCGACTTGTGCTTTCTTGGCTTGCATGATTCCTTTGACATTTGGTTTTCTAACCTTGATATTACCTTTATCGCATGAGATCACTGCAGGAAGTACAACACTGATTCTTGCATTGCCACCCTGTACTGGAGCAACTACTGAAATTGTATCTGAAAAAGTTGCAGAAATGATATTTGATACACTTGCCCAACCAAGGCGTTCTGCAACACCTGGTCCAGTTGAACCAGCGCCAGTATCGGCTGCTGCTTTTCCACAGTAGACTACATCTGCACCGATTTCACTAATCACACTTGAAATCATGCTCTGAAGTGAGTTTGAATCTAAATATGAGTCACAATCAATACGGACAATATGGTCAACACCGATTGCCTTTGCATCTTTTAGCACCTTGTCAGCGGAAGCTCCACCGACTGTAATTGCAGTAACTTCTCCACCACTTGCTGCACGGTGTTGTAAAGCCGTTTCAACCGCAAATTCGTCATATGGGGACATGACCATTTTGACTGCAGATAAATCAACTCGGTCGTCTGAGATAACGATACGAGCATTGGTATCTGGGACTTGCTTTACGAGGACTGCGATGTTTGCCATAATGGGACACTCCTCCTCTATACAATAGGGAGGTAGTTCTCCGACTTGAGTGGGATTGATGAACCTTACCGAAGAATAAATTATATTCCTTTGCGGAATGTTTGAAAGCCTCCGGCACTCGCAAGTAAGTTCTATGACGAAAGATGAAGGTATTGAACCAGACAAAATAATGCAAGAAGTCCTAACTGCATGGAGGTTATTATTTACAAATAATCATGCTGAGGAAATCGGGAGACTGAACGGGCTTGAAGAGAGAGTATTTGGATTAGAAGTTGAACACTCACTTATTTGCCTAAATGAGACATTGAGATCTGAATTTCATACAAGACCAGATTGGACATTAGATCTTGGAAATATTGTTCTCAATGAGCAGCCGGCGATACAAGGCAATGATTCACGCTTGGTAATAAGAGTGGTGAACTTCTCCAAAAATCATCATTTTTCACTCGACGAATTAAGGATGCGACATCGTTCAACAATGCTGACTTTTGATGTAATTATTAGTCCGTTGGGAGGGCCGCTCGGATGGATAAAAAAAGCAATTTATGAGTGCAATGATTGCGGATATCGTTCTGAAATCAGGCAAAGATTAGCTAGAGAGAGAGATGCACCAAAAATGTGCTTTAGTTGTATAGAACTATTTGCTGCTAAAAACAAAGGAGCATTGCCACCTTTCCCACCAAGAGATATCAAACTGATGGTCGAGGACTGCTATTATGAGGATATTGAATATCTAAATTTACGTCAAATCTCTATTGATGACGCTGGTAATTTGACAAACTTGGGAGATGAAAAATACATCGGAGTCGTCAATGATGAATATGTAGGTGAATTAAATAATTTAAGTAGCGGATAACAATACTTAGGGA